>PIVU01000463.1 GCA_003354025.1 Nitrospirota bacterium | reverse complement strand
GCGGCTGTAACAAATGTTGGGATTGGCAACAAGGTTAAAGCGAATCTCGGCTCCACAAATATGGAGAATAGTAAGGTAACCGGAGCCGTAGTGAATACAGCTGCCGGCGCAGCGGTTACAAATGTTGCTATTGGGAACAAAGTAAAGGCCAACCTTGGTTCGACAAACATGGAAGGAAGCGAACTTAAAGGAGCGGCAATCAATACAGCAGCCGGAGGAGCTGTAACTAACGTAGGTATCGGAAATAAGGTGAAAGCGAATCTTGGCTCCACAAATATGGAAAACAGTAAGGCAACCGGTGCATTAGTTAATACGGCAGGCGGCGGAGCAGTAACAAATGTAGCCATAGGGAATAAAGCAAAAGCGAATCTCGGCTCAACAAATATGGAAAATAGTGAACTGAAAGGGGCAGCGATTAATACAGCCGCAGGTGGAGCAGTAACCAACGTAGCAATCGGAAATAAAGTTAAAGCGAATCTCGGTTCCACAAATCTTGAAAACAGCAAAGTGACCGGAGCAGTTATAAATACAGCCGGTGGTGGAGCTGTTACCAATGTAGCTATCGGAAACAAAGCAAAGGCAAATCTCGGTTCAACCAATATGGAAAATAGTGAACTTAAAGGGGCGGCAATCAATACAGCAGCCGGAGGAGCTGTAACCAACGTAGCAATAGGAAATAAAGTCAAAGCGAACCTCGGTTCCACAAATCTTGAAAACAGTAAAGTAACGGGCACGATCGTAAATACAGCAGCAGGCGGAGCAGTAACGAATGTGGCAATAGGAAGCAAAGCAAAGGCCAATCTGTCCTCTGTTAATATGGAAAATAGCAATTTAAAAGGGACGATCATAAACACATCAGCGGGAGGAGCCGTAACGAATGTCGCAATTGGCAGCAACTCCAAGGCCAATCTGTCTTCAGTGAATATGGAGAACAGTTCAATGCAGGGAACTATAGTTAATACAACAGGTTCTGGAGCGGCAACAAACGTAGCGATCGGCAGCAATACAACAGCGAATATGGGTTCTGTTGATATGAAAAACAGCAGCTACAGCGGAACAATTGTCAACACTGTTACAGGAATGACAGCGACTAATGTGGCTGTTGGTTCTGGTAGTGAAGCAAATTCAGGTTCTGTTGTAATGAAAAACAGAAGCGGCGGAGGTGGTGCTGGAAATTCATCAAGTTCCGGGGTAGTTATTAATGATGTGAAAATTCCGCTTAGTGAATTGAGCGGTCAAAACGCAAATGTTGCGGTAGGAGGAAAAACGTCAAATAAGAATTCAGTAGTATTTAAATAATGTAAAGCCGTATATAACCCCGCAGCCCTAAGGACTGCAAAACAACAATGAGCAGGAATGCTTATAAAAGAAATGGAGAGAAAATGAAAAGAATTATTCTGGCATTAGCGGTTTTATTGATGAGCG
>PIVU01000462.1 GCA_003354025.1 Nitrospirota bacterium | reverse complement strand
GTGGATCGTTCACCTTGAGGGGATCCACGAGTTCCGGTAAGTTTGCGTTTTCTTGGTAATATTTATACATCATTACTGTCTCAACCCATTTTTCATAATCCTTATAGGAGGTGGGGCGCTCCGAAACAGCGTTACCTGCGAGCATGGCGAAGTAACAACGGGTGCGTTCTTGGAGAAGACAGGCAGAAGCACTCGTTAGTGCGGCGATGGCAGCGTCGGCTGCTACGGCGGCGGCGGCTGTGAGTGCGATGGTCGGTGTACGAAGTGCGGATGACATGAGGATGAGTGATTCGGTCGTTATTGGAATTTATGATGTGAACTGAATGAAGATTGTGGATGATGATGAGTTGGTTATTCTTCATTGACTGACGACATGAGGAGTGCAGGCGTCATTCGAACCCGGATATCAGAATTGGAAAAAAACGTAAGGCAGAGGAGGGAGGGGATGATGGTATTATGATGATGAATAAAGTATTTAATTTATGCCCCCGTAAGGGGGCGATATATTCGTGCTGTGCGCACTTTTAAGTGCTCTTAAGATTGCGTAAGCTTGACATGTATAAAACCATGCACTTAAGACACACATGCGTCCCTAGGGAGGCGAGAATAAGGTAGGTATTAACCGTTGTCGATAAAATATCTCCGTAATAATCTTGCTTCCCTGTTGTTCTCTTCAATTTTTTCGTATGCCAATAAAATAGCCTGTGATCGTCGTATCCATTTTAATTTGTCTTTGATTCTTTTCCTTTTGATCCATTCGATATTCTTAGAAAAGTACTTCCTGTCAGACATAGGTAGTAGCCTTGTGTTCTTAGGTAATCTTCCCATAATCGTTTCTATTTCTAAATCTGCAATAGTATTTCGTTCTTTGTTGATCGCACTGTCCATATTGTTGTGTTCATTGTCATTTCTGTCTTTCCATATATCGTCTGTTATTTTCCATATCTCATTGCTGAGGTGAGCGAACCATAGTGCTGCTGATCGTCGAGTGCCTTCCAAGAATTTTTGTTGTATCTTTTGCCATTTTGGTGACCAAAACCCCCAAAGTATTGCTGAGTAATTCATTGTCCATTGTTCCATCATTGCCTCCTTGATATCATCGTCTGTGATAGCATCCCAATCCGGTTCGTACCGGCTTCTAGCGCTTTGTAAAAGGGCAATGATAGCCAATTTCATCTGAGAAGGGCAGTCATCCGTGCACCAATCATCGATACTTTCAATTCCTGAATCAAAAATCATTGTAACATCATTATGTTCGCATTGTACCACATGTTTGCTATTTTCTGTTGTTTGGCATCGTGGGCATTTGTCAGATGTTCTGTGTTTTCGACGAAAGAGGTTTTGAGCTGTTGGTCCGATATGTGATATATGCTTTGCACGCCATTGTCTTTTCTTATTCGTAATCATTTTATTTGTGCGTCGAAAA
>PIVU01000461.1 GCA_003354025.1 Nitrospirota bacterium | reverse complement strand
CTGAGCACTATCAAGCTGGTTAATGATCTTTTTAACATGATGCCTCCTAATTACAAAATATATTATTAATCCAATTCAAATACAAATAGCACAGAGTCCAACATAATAATTCTAACTCTAATATTAACCTCTTTATCCAGATTTTCAAGCTCTATACATTGAATAAACAGACATGCTATTTTCATCAATGCTGAGGTTACAGTTTGTTCTTAATAATCCTCGGTGTAATAAAAATCAATATTTCTGTTACTTCATCCTTGTCAGCTTTATTTTTGAAAAGCCATCCCAGGTAAGGTATTGATCCAAATCCTGGCACTGTTGCTAAGTTCTTCGTTTCATTTGTTTTGAAAATGCCTCCAAGGGCCAGTGTGTCGCCGTCTTTTATCAAAACCTGTGAAATTACTTCATTTGTGTCAATTGTCGGTACACCGCCTTCTGATGTCTGTGAAAAGTTGGCTTCGTTTTTCTTGGCCTCCACATTCATTAATATGGTACCGTGCGGTGTAATATGGGGTGTTACAGTCAGTTCCAGGGCAGCATCGACAAATTCTGTTTTTGTCCCTTCGTCTGATATGGTTGTATAAGGTATTTTCTTACCCTGAAGGATCTTCGCCTTCTGGTTATCCATAGTTATAATTTTCGGGCTGGAAACAATCTTGCCTTTACCGGAATTTTCAAGAGCTGATATCTGCAGGTCCAGGGCCCTTAAGTTGTCGGCGCCGACATATCCAAACCCCAGAGCACCACCTGAACCTTTGGCAACAGATGCAGGCAGGTTGACCAGTAATGCTTCCGTAGAAAAAGCGCCGCTGTCCACTGCCAGGTTCGTGCCTCCGATCTGAGTCTGCGGGGAGGGCTTGTACAGAGCTCCCCACTGGATGCCGAGCTCTTTAGTGAAGTTGGTTGTTACCTCAACGATCCTGGCGTTAATGCTGACCTGCGGTGTTGGTTCATCAAGGGCCCTAATAAGCGCCTCATATTCAGCATGCTTTTTCTCAACGTCTTTAATAATAACCGATGTTGTTCTGACATCGGTACTGATAAAACCGCGCTTTGTGAGTATTTTTGCGTCGTCTATTGCTTTCTTAATATCATCGACAGCAGCATAGTTTATCGAGTAGATTCTTGTAATAAGGTCACCGGCTTTTTCCTGGGATTCCTTTGCTCTGGCGATCTCCTCTTCTTCTCTTGCCAGTACAGAGGTTGGCGCGATACGGATAATGCCGCTCTCATCTGTTTTTGAAAGGCCGTAATTTCTGAGTATTATGTCAAGGGCCTGGTCCCAGGGTATATCTGTCAATCTGAGCGAAAACTTTCCTTTTACATCGGGGCTTACGACTACGTTTTTGCCGCTTATATCAGCAATAAGCCTGAAAACGTGGACCAGATCAGCCTCCTGGAAATCGATAGATATTGGTTCTCCAATATA
>PIVU01000460.1 GCA_003354025.1 Nitrospirota bacterium | reverse complement strand
TTGCAAGCTCAGCATCATCTTGCGCAGTAGTAATACCTGAAATAATAAATAGCATTAAAACAGAAAAGAACATGATTCTTAATTTCATAAAAAAACTCCTAAAATCCGTAATATTAAATATAAAGTCCATAATCAAAGCACACCCATCGTATCATAGAGTTCATCTTTATGATAAGACAATTCAGTGAATATGCTTCTCTTCTTTTTTCATTAATCTCTTTAGTTCACTTCACACCTTGAGATCAATCTTGTGTTTTAAAATTTGCATTATGTCTTTGTTAGAGACAATGCCTACCAGCTTTCCACTATCAAGGACCGGGACCCTGCCCAAACCATTTTTTATCATCCTGGACATTGCGAGGGTAGCATCATCATCCGGGTTCACACAGAAGTCGATTATACTTGCATCAAGTACCTTCCTGACATCAACCTCTTTCCACTCTTCCCTGGGGATCTGCTTCACATTATGGATTGAAACTATTCCAAGGAGCGTACCATCACTTACCACAGGGTAACTGTTATATCTATGTTTAAGGAAGTAATCGTCTACCAGCCTATCAAGTGTTATAGAGTCATTTACGGTTATCAGGTCTCGTGTCATAATCTCAGAGATCTTTATACCCTGTAATACATTACCGGACACAAGTTGTTGGTAACTGCTATCTGCAGCACTTTTAATGAACATGCCTATAAGGGCAAGCCACAGTCCACCAATAAAATTTCCAGTGAAGATTTGAAAAAAACCGAAAATTATAAAGAACAACCCCATTGACGAACCGATCCTGCTGGTTGTATATGTCGCCTTCTTTAAGTCACCTGTGGAGTTCCATATAGCAGCGCGGAGCATCCTTCCTCCATCAAGTGGGAAGCCGGGTAATAAATTAAATATCATTAATGCCGTATTTATGAACAGGCAGTATTGAAGGACTCCTATTATGGGGGCATACGGCAGGAAGTTTGTGCATAAATTACCGAGGAGAAGGAAAAGGAATGCAAGGATGCCGGAACAGAGAGGACCCGCAGCGGCCATTAATATCTCTGACCTGGGAGTAGGGGGTTCCTGTTCCATTTCTGCTATACCACCGAAAATAAACAGAGTGATTCCCCTTATGGGGATGTTGTGTCTCCTTGCAACCAGGGAATGGCTCAGTTCGTGAAGTAAGACAGATACAAAGAGGAGCAGCGCTGACAACAACCCCATTATCAGATATGTGGATTTATCAAGTTCAGGGTATTTGGAGGGAAAATATCCTGTTGCCAGCGTCCACGTAATAAACGCCAGGATTATAAACCAACTCAAATCAAGCTTGATCGGGATACCAAATATTTTTGCTATTTCTATTTTCTTTATCATTTTAAGAATCTTTTCTAATTTTAATCACTTTAGTTCACTTCAAACTTCCCGCCTAACAAACCCAGCCTAACAGACCGGCGGGC
>PIVU01000459.1 GCA_003354025.1 Nitrospirota bacterium | reverse complement strand
TGGGATTGCTATAGGTGGTGTCGTATCTACGCATCACAAATTGTTCTGACAAGCGTAGACACCACCCATTATGAATTAAAGAATGAATAAATAAACTTAACAACCATAATATTTAAGGAGAACACATGTTTCTAACAAACACAGAAGTCATTCCAGGGAAAACTATTACGACCTGCCATGGCGTAGTATCCGGCAGTACAGTACGTGCAAAGCATGCAGGGCGTGACCTGATGGCAAGTATAAAGAATATATTTGGTGGTGAACTGAAAGGCTACACAGAACTTTTAGGAGAATCACGTGACGAGGCAATTGAACGTATGAAATCACAGGCGGATCAGATGGGGGCAAATGCTATTGTTAATGTCCGTTTTTCAACATCTTCTGTTGCTGCTGGGGCCGCTGAAATATATGTGTACGGAACCGCGGTTACGGTGGAGTAATAACTATGGAAAATCTAATTATATTATTTGTTTTAATGTCACTTGGCTATTTCTTCGGCAAAATTTCGGAGAGAAACCATTATAAATCTATTATTGAACGTGAAAATAAATTGCTGGCGCTGCCCACAACTTCGAGTAAATACCCTATGGGAGAGGAATTGAATATAAGTCAGGCTCACCTTGCTCAGGGAAATGTTGTTATCTCTGTGGACTACTTTAAGCGCATGCTCGCCGGACTCCGTAACATATTTGGCGGCAGAGTCCAGTCTTATGAAACTCTGATGGACAGAGCAAGAAGAGAAGCAGTACTAAGATTAAAGGAGTCCTGTCCTCAAGCAGACCAGATCATTAATCTGCGGCTTGAAACATCTTCAATTTATAAAGGACGAAAAGGGAACATCGGATCTGTTGAGGTCCTTGCCTATGGCACTGCTATTTATTTAAAAACTTAAATATGATGTTTAACTGCTAATGAGATACAATCCTTCTTTACCTGAAAATAATGATAATGTTTCTCATAACCACCCATTAAAAGAGTTCCTTGTTCTTCTCTCCGGTCTGATTATTATCGTTCTTCTTGCTTTTTGGTTGCTCGGGTTTTTTGTAGATTATGCTGTAGACCATATTACTCCTGAAAACGAAGCAATCCTTTTTGCTAAAGTCAATTTCAACAGCGAAGACGAAGTCAAATCATCTTCTGACCAGCAGGATGTTTTACAAAATATTAACAATTCTCTCAAACAATGTATGGAGGTCCCATATCCTGTAACTGTTCGATTAATTAATTCAGAGATTGCTAATGCCGCAGCTTTTCCCGGAGGATCTGTCGTTGTGTTTTCAGGTCTGATGGAAAAAGTAAAATCTGAAAATGGACTTGCATTTGTTTTAGCGCATGAGCTTGGGCACTATATAAACAGAGATCACCTGCGGTCAATGGGCAGGGGAATAGTTCTGCTGGCTCTCTCTACAATAATTACCGGAGCAAATTCTGATATCTCGCAACTCCTTGC
>PIVU01000458.1 GCA_003354025.1 Nitrospirota bacterium | reverse complement strand
CAAAAACCCATCAACCGAAGTAATGACAGACCAAAAACAAGAATCAAAGAGCGAGAAGAAGATATTTTCATTTGAAGAGGCGTTAGAGGCTTCGTTGGAATATTTTAAAGGCGATGCATTAGCTGCCAGGGTTTGGGTTAATAAATATGCATTAAAGGACTCATTTGGAAATATCTATGAGTTAACTCCGGATGACATGCATAAACGTCTGGCCAGTGAGTTAAGCAGAGTTGAAAAGCAGTATTCCAATCCACTCTCCTTTGATGATCTTTATGAGTTAATAAAAGACTTCAAATACATCGTTCCTCAAGGCTCACCAATGACCGGTATTGGGAATAACTTCCAGATCGCGAGCCTTTCCAATTGCTTTGTTATCGGACACAAAGGCCTTTCTGACTCTTATGGCGGTATTATGAAGATTGACCAGGAGCAGGTCCAGTTAATGAAGCGTCGCGGAGGGGTTGGGCACGACTTGTCTCATATCCGTCCTACCGGAAGCCAGGTGTTAAACAGCGCACTTACTTCAACAGGTGTCGTTCCTTTTATGGAGCGTTATTCAAATTCAACACGCGAGGTAGCCCAGGATGGCCGCAGGGGTGCACTCATGCTCAGCATCTCCATAAAGCATCCTGACGCAGAACGATTCATTGATGCAAAACTGGGAACGGGAAAGGTTACCGGAGCAAATATCTCAGTAAGGATTGATGATGAATTCATGAATGCAGTTGTGGATGGTACAATGTACAAACAGCAATACCCTGTGAAGGCTGAAGATCCATCTTACTCACAGGAAATAAACGCCAGACAGCTATGGGCAAAAATTGTACATAATGCTTGGAAATCGGCTGAACCGGGAATGCTATTCTGGGATACCATTATTAAAGAATCAGTAGCGGACAGTTATGCAGATGTTGGGTTCAATACCGTATGTACAAATCCATGTGGTGAGATTCCGCTGTGTCCCTATGATAGTTGTAGATTGCTTGCCATTAACCTTTACAGTTACGTTGAAGGTCCGTTTACAGACAAGGCTAAATTTAACTGGGAAAAATTCAGGAAGCATATTGGATTAGCCCAACGGATCATGGATGATATCATTGATCTGGAACTGGAAAAGGTTGATGCTATTATTGACAAAATTGTTTCAGACCCTGAAGACAGAGAGATCAAGCAGGTTGAAATAAGTTTGTGGGAGAATATTAAACGTAAAGCTGTTGAAGGAAGAAGAACAGGCGTGGGAATTACTGCTGAAGGAGATATGCTGGCAGCGCTTGGATTAAGATATGGAAGCGAAAATGCCATTGATTTTTCAGTGGAAGTGCATAAAACAATTGCCCTCGAAGCGTATCGCTCCTCTGTGGAAATGGCGAAAGAGAGGGGCCCTTTTCCTGTATTTGATATCAAGAAAGAGAAGGACCACCCTTTCATCAATAGATTGGCGAAAGAGGACCCG
>PIVU01000199.1 GCA_003354025.1 Nitrospirota bacterium | reverse complement strand
ATTCACTACCCCCACTCTCATTTTCTTGTTTAAGGTAGTGTAATGGTTCTTGTTTCGTTTTTTAGGGTGGGTCAATTTTGTTGGCCGCTTTTGGTATATTTTACTTGGCCATTAACAGCGTGGCAACCAGTGGTCATACGGGGCATTTATAACTTAACCTAAATATCGTCTCAGTTCCTTATAGAAATTTTCCCGCGTACCTAGAAAAATAATCAGCACTAATTTTTCATCTTCAGATATGTCATAAACCGCTCGATAATTAACGCCCTTATGAGTTAATTTGATATATCGCTAATTAGCATATTTACCGGAGAGAGAAAAACCTTCATGTGGTTTTTCTTCTAATTGCTGCAGTTGTGCTTTGATTTTCTCCTGGATATGGCGGTCAAAGTTTTTATACTGCTTTTGGGACTTATTGGAAAGAGAGACCTGATAGCTCATTCGGCATCAAGGTTGTTAAGCGAGGTGCTATTACCTGCTCGGTGTTCTTTCCATGCTTCGTCCTTCATTTTCCCCAACGCTCCGGCAAAGTCTTCATTAATGGTAAATAATAACCGTTCCTGATCTTCCTCGCTTAATCTTTTAACCGTCTCTACAATTTTGTCAAAAGGCAAGTCAAAAGTGATTTGCGGCATAATAGGCTCCTTTATATATGAGTTTTGTATATCATAGAGTAATCATTCAAAAATCATCTTGCTTCACTAATATATGATAACACCTCAGTGATTATGCTGTCACTTAGAAATTCCCTTAATAGGGTTCTTGTTGCAAGCGTTTCGCCTGCCAAGCTATACGCTCTTCCCGTCCGTCCCCACCAGGGAACTCCCGGATATTGAAAAATAGCTATAATCATGTATTTAACATATGTTCTTTGAAAAAACTGTTAAAACAGGAAGTGACTGTTAGTCGGAATTATTCAGTAACAAACTAATACTAAAGAGCTTTCTCTATCCGGGAAAACAGCCTGCTCCAATGAATAGCGAAAATATCCTTTGTGAGGGGCAGCTCTTCTTCTCGCAGACAGGCGATGCAGCTGTTTTCAAGCTTCAATTCACGTCCGAACTTGACAAGTCCTGCACCATGCTTGCGGGTAATTGTTTTAGCAAGTTTCACTTCCACCCCATGCTGTTTGCCTCCGCGTTCTATAATGAGGTCAACCTCGAGCCCTGCCTGAGTACGATAAAAGAAAAAATCTGTTTTGCCCTTGCATACTGAAAAGCGCTTGACCATTTCCATAACTATCATATTTTCAAATAACGCCCCTTTTTCAGAGGCCTTATAAAAACGACTTTCACTGTCAATGCCAAGAAGATAGGCAAGCAGGCCTGTATCGACAAAATAAAGTTTTGGCATTTTGACCACCCGCTTCGTGATATTACGAAAATACGGTCTGAGTAGATACACAAGTGATGTTGCTTCAAGAATTGTTAACCAGGCTTTAACTGTGGGCTGACTGATGCCGCATTCCCGGGCCACTTCCGAAAGATTCAGGAGGTTTCCAGCCCTGGCCGCCAGCACTGTGATAAAACTCTGAAAGGTACTGAGGTCATCAATGCGTTTGATATTTCTCACATCTCGCTCCAGGTAGGTGGAGATATATGAACCGAACCATAAATCAAAATCAAAGTCATTGACAACAAGCTGTTCAGGAAAGAAACCGGTAATAAGTTGAGAGGCCATTTGATTATCATCAAATACGTTGCTTTGTCCCGGAACCCTTACTATTTCATTCCAGCTGAATGGAAACAGGTTGAAGATCGCAATACGGCCTGCCAATGACTCCGATACATTCTGCATTAACTGAAAAACCTGTGAGCCGGTTAATAAATAGTGGCCGGAGCGGCGGCGATTTTGATCTACTTCCAGTTTGAGATAGGGTAGCAGATTGGGAGCATACTGAATTTCATCTATGATGAGCGGCCCGGGACGGGAGCTTAAAAAAAGTTCCGGATCATTCTGAGCAAGATTGCGGAGAGCGGGATCATCCAGTGTGATATAAGAATGGTTCGGGAAGGTATTAAGAAGTAGGGTTGATTTACCTGCTTGCCGGGGGCCTGTTACCAGAATAACCGGAAACTGGGTGCTGGCCGAAAGGAGTCTTTCCTCAAGGTCACGACGGTAGTAAGGTTGTTTCATAATCAATATGCTAGCACATGATGCCGAAAACGTCAAAATCAATATCATATTTTGAATTTGACGTTTTGGTGGTTGTGTAAGAAAAGAAGAACGGCAGAATAATAATTGATGTGATTACAATTCACCTGCTGAAGTCCTAATGGAATAACCTCTGAACAGGACGGGAACTACGCCCTAACAAACGCCTCAAGAGCCTCAAGCTGCTTCGTCTCGCCCATTGCAATCAGTGTATCACCGGTTTCTATTTTGCTGGATGAGGCCGGATTAAATTCCATTTCTCCTCCCGCTTTTTTGATTGCAACTATTATTATCCCGAGGTTTTTCCCGATGCCAGATTCATGGAGGCTCTGGTTTGTTATTTTAGAAGACCCGACACCATCTGCTTATTGACATATCACACTCAGCTGCCTTACAATGAAGTAAGGAAGGCAATATTGGAAAGGAGATGTGTATATGCCGGTATCAACAATAACATCCAAGGGACAAATAACCATACCTAAAGAGATTAGAGACCATCTGCGTATTCAGGCAGGTGATAAAATTGATTTTATACTGGATGAAGCTGGAAGAGTTGTTTTTAAGCCTGCTACAGTTGATGTTGCAGAGCTTAAGGGCATGCTTAAAAGTAAGGGCAGGAAGCCTGTGTCAGTGCAGGATATGAAAAAAGCAGTAAAGGAACGATTTAAGAAAGGTTAGATGGAATATGAGAGGGCTGGATACAAATGTTCTTGTACGTTATCTGGTATGGGATGATAAAAAACAGGCGCAAAAAGCCGCTGATTGTATTAAGAGCATAATAGATTCCGGTAACTCCTGTTTTGTTAATGTAATAGTATTCTGTGAGCTTGTGTGGGTGCTGGAATCAGCTTATGGTTTTAGCAGAGATGAGATCTCTGAAGTATGTGAGAAAATACTCATGATTAAGCAGTTTGAAATCGAATCCAAAGATATTGTCCGTATGGCAGTACTTGAATATAAAAACGGCAAAGCAAACTTGGCTGATTATCTGATAGGAAGAGTCAATGTTTCTAAAGGTTGTGAGTTTACCTTTACCCTTGATCGTGCTTTGAAGGAAAGAAGTGAATTTACTCATCTTGGGTAAATTAATTGAGGTAGGAATCCTCTCCATAGACGGTTGTCTCTTGCTTTGCCGTTGTCTTTAATCTTTTCAAGTCCCAATACTTGATCTGTCGATACGCCGAGTGCTTTAGCAAACAGCGGCAAAAGTTGTATGGGAATACGTTCGCAAGCCTTTTCATAGTAAACAACCATTCGCTGAGATATGCCTGTTTCAGCAGGAAAATCCCTTTGAGAGTAACCGGCAGCCAACCTGAACTTTGCTAATCGTTTCCAGAAGCTCTTGCCTTCCCGGGTTAACTCCTGTTTTCTCTTGGGCATGATAAACTCCTTTTGAGCGCTTTCATGCCTGTTATTGACTATTGCCACTCTTTTGAGATACTATTATGTAATGATAGTATCGTTTAAGGGTGAAATGTCTAAATTGATATGGGCAGGAAGATTTTCAAAAAAGATTAAATTGCAAACCAATCTTCACAATCTGGCTAGAAGAAAGCTCAGAATGATAGCAGCGGCTATAACTGTCGATACACTAAGAGTTCCGCCAAATAACAGACTTGAACAGTTGAAAGGCAAAAGAAAGGGTCAATGGAGCATTAGAATAAATGATCAGTGGCGTATATGTTTCAATTGGCAAGACGGCAATGCTCATGATGTTGAAATAACGGATTATCATTAAATAATTATTAAGGAGTGATATTATGAGAAATCTGAAAAACATTCATCCTGGAGAGATTCTGAAAGAAGAATTTTTAACCCCTATGGGGATCTCAGTATATCGCCTGTCCAAAGAAACAGGACTTTCACAAACAAGGTTAAGTCAGGTTATAAAAGGGATAAGGAGTATTACTGCCGAGACTGCCGTAAAGCTAGGGAAGTTCTTTGGCGTTGCAGCAGAATTCTGGATGAATTTACAGGCTTTTTACGATATTGAAGAAGCACAGAAAAAACATAGAAAAGAAATTGCATCCATTCATTCGATTCAGGAAAAAAAACGAGCAATTGCTTGAGCATGTTGTCTAATCACTTAACCTACTTCATCGCATCGCTCTTCCCGTCCGCCACCAAGGGGCTCCCGGAATCTGGATAAAGACAGCAATTAAATGGGTGAAACTCAATATGGTAAAAAAAATATTTATGATATATAATGTCGACGATAGGGGCATGGATTAGAAGTTGCACTCCTGATGTTCAATATTTAGAATTTTAAAAAGAAGATGGATTTGCAGCGGCAAACTATTTGCTGTTATGGTTTGTTGAGGTAAAATCCGATTAGAAAATCCTGCTACTTATTCTTTTGCATAAATGTAAATCGAATACGTTGATTTGAATTATTATACGAATCTTATAACAAGAATGGAGGGGACAATGAAACGCGTATTAAATCTAATTGTAGCACTAACCGTAATAGTGGCATCAATCGGTACGGTAAATGCTGGTGAATTGGACAGTTCCAATAACTGGTATTTTAAGGCAGGGCTGGGTTATTCGGAGTAAATTGATGACTATAGTGAAACCAACTTCAATGCAACTGAGTGGGACTTTGATGGCGGCATTAATGGTAGTTTAGCCGGTGGGTATGCTGCAAAGTACTGGGCGCTGGAAGGAGAGGTTGCTATCAAGGTATTAGAAGCAGGTTCAAGAATTCTTAAATCAAATGGTTCAAGGATGGCTTTGAGAGGGGATCAAACATTAATATCATTGATGTGTAACGGCTATGTTTATCCAACGCCTGAATGGATAGTTTCGCCTTATATAGGTTTAGGATTAGGTGCAACGGAAGTATCATGGAACGACGTGTCCGGCATTGACGATTCTGATACTGTTTTTACCTATCAAGTAATCGTAGGTGCAGCGTATGAAATTACAAAACAGATTTCTCTGGAAGCGGATTACAGATATTTTGCTCCCAGTGATGCTGATATTATGGCGGGTGTATCTGCTGGAAATATTGCTGATCAGGAGTTGAATGTCATAAGTATTTATATTAAACATAAGCTTTAGTTTTCTGCTATTGAATTGAAGAGCAAGCTCATTTAGAAATTCATATAGCCTTGCTGTGAGCTTGGGGGATGTAGATGGTGATGGCGATCTCGATGCATTTATTGCAAATTCATCCAGTCGAGCAAATAAGGTATGGATAAATATTAATCCATAATGAAAATTTCAGAAATTGCTTTTGTGAGATGAGCCCAAATGGAGTGAATAAGGGGGCAAGGCTTGATAAACGACAACGGCTGTAACAATTGATGACTATTGTTTATAAATGCATTATTGAAAAGTGCTGAAAATTATTACGCCCTAACAAACTCCTCAAGCGCCTCAAGCTGCTTCGTCTCTCCCATTGCAATGAGAGTGTCATCTGTTTCTATTTTGCTGGATGACCCCGGGTTGAATTCCATTTCGCCTCCTGCTTTTTTTATTGCAACGATAATTATTCTAAGGTTTTTTCCGATGCCCGATTCATGGAGGCTCTGGTTTGCTATTTTGGAACTCCCGAGGACTTTTATTTCTTCCATCTGGAGTTCCAGGTTGCCGCTTCTTGTGGCAAATTCTATGAAATCCACTACGGCCGGTTTTATGAGTGTATGGGCAATTCTAAGGCCGCCGATGAAGTATGGCGAAACTACGTTGTCAGCGCCGGCTCGTTTAAGCTTTTGCTCTGC
>PIVU01000198.1 GCA_003354025.1 Nitrospirota bacterium | reverse complement strand
ATACCAAATATATATAATGTATGCAGTGAAACTACCGGACAGAACTGGTCATTATACTTACTATCAAAATCTGCAGGTAATCAACTCATTGAAATTAATCCATTCTTTCTCCGGGCATATTAATTGCAAAACTGAACTGCAACTATACATATTTACTGCTGACAACTAAATAACCGGATGCGATTGGTAAGTCTCAAAGAAAATACCATGAAAACAACTCAAGAGTCAGAACTTCAGTATAGGGCAATATTTGAACAGTCCCCTAAAGGATTGCTGCACATGTGCGCCTGGTGCAGGAAAGTTCGTGATGACCACGGATACTGGAAAAAAGATGAAGTCTATATCAGGGACCACTCCGAGGCATCTTTTACCCACGGGATATGCCCCGATTGCCTGAAAAAAGAAAGTCCTGAAACTTACGAAGATGTTTTCAATTCCCATAATTACAAATAATCGATTTAGAAATAATACGGTACAGAAAGGGTGAAATGATGACAATAATAATTGGATTACTATTAGGATCAGTTGCTGCATCCGCTCTATTGGCAGCACTGATGTCTTCAAAAAAAAGAGAGGACGCATTCAACAGGATGCACAAAAACTAAACTATTACAGGATGCTGACCTTGATATTAAATAATTTACAAGGGAGCCCAACCCCTTTATTGCAATTCCCCTCAGAGGTCGGCATCCTTTTCTGTCCCTTTTCTAAAGACAGAACTTTTTCACCATGCAAAGCCGTTATCAACATAAGTGAATGAAAGGAGGTAAGATGAACAAGCCCAAGTCATTACTTTCATCTATATGCAAGTATTCTTTTGCATTATTATTCCTGGGTGCAGCAGTATTAATAGTTATTGCAATGTATACATCCATCATGTAGGCATCTGCGATACATCATCACATATATTATTTGTGACATTGCCGTACAGGGAACTTACCTGACTACACTACAATTCAAAGTGGTAAATTTCTGTGCAAAAGCGGCCACTGGATATCGGTCTAACTGATTCCGTATTTTTTCAAATGCGACCTGAATGCATCATATGTCATATCCAGTAGTTTTGCAGCCTGGGTCTTGTTATTGTTCGCTTTATTCAGTGCCTGAAGGATTAAATTCTTTTCCAGCTCTTCAATAGAAACCCCTTCATCGGGAAGCACAAAACCAGCATGAGATATCTGTCCTTCCTGGAGCGCCCCGCTATGCAGCCAGCCCGGCAGATGGGCCGGACTTATAATATCGATATTTTCGAGGACAACAAAACGTTCTATAAGGTTCTTCAACTCCCTTACATTGCCAGGCCAACTGTATGACATCATCATTTTTTCAGCCTCCGGAGAAATTCCGATCACACTCTTTTTATTGTACTTACCGGCAAAATGAGCAAGATAATGTCCGGCAAGTATGGGGATATCGGACTGCCTCTCTCGGAGGGACCGGATATGAAGGTAAAAGGTGCTCAGCCGGAAAAACAGGTCCTTCCGAAATTCACCGCTTTCAACTGCCTTGGCGAGGTTCCTGTTTGTCGTTGCAAGCACAGTCACATCTATAGAAATATCCTTATCGCCTCCTATACGTCTGATGGTTCTTTCCTCCAGGACCCGTAGCAGCTTGCTCTGGAGTTCAAACTTCATATCACCGATTTCATCAAGAAGGAGCGTTCCGCCTTTTGCCATTTCAAATAGCCCTTTCTTATCTGCCTTTGCATCGGTAAATGAGCCCTTTTCATGGCCGAACAGTTCACTTTCAAGTATGGACTCCGGCATGGCTGCGCAATTAATCCAGACAAAGGGTGCGCATCCATCCCTGGCAGGGCCATGCATCATATGATGAATATTTCTTGAAACTACTTCCTTGCCGGTGCCGCTGTCTCCTGTAATTAGAATACCGGAAACATGGGCCTCGGCCAGTTTTTTCATTTTTTCAATTAACTCCCTGATAACATCGGAATCTCCGACAAAATCCCTTTCAAAGGTATCAGAATACACTTTCCTGAGATATACCACTTCATTTTTAAGGTTTTCTTTCTCCAGAACATTGCCTATGACAATCTTCACTTCCTCGGTATTGAAGGGCTTGGTCAAATAGTCCACTGCACCCAGTTTCATGGCCGTCACAGCGGTTTCAGCCGTATCATCCGCTGTCAGCATGATTACCTGTACCGGAAGCTCCTCCGTTTTAATGTCCTGCAGAATATCTATGCCGCTTCTCTTTGGAAGCCTGATATCCAGGAGTACAATGTCTGGGCCCCATGCACCGATTTTCTTAATAATATTGTCCGTCCTTGACTCTGCGAGTACATCATAACCGGCCTTTTTGAGTACTCTGCTCAGCATCGACAGGATTAGGTCGTCGTCATCCAGAATAAATATTTTTTCCTTGGAATTCATTTCTTCTGCTCCTCAGCAGCACCTCTCATAGGAATTCTAATAGTAAATAATACTCCGCCGCCAGATTTGTTTTCAACATATATGTCGCCGCCGTGCAGCTCAACAATACGCTTTGATATAGCAAGTCCCAGCCCGGACCCTTTTGATTTGGTTGTGAAAAATGGATTGAATATTTTATCAATGATCTCTTTTTCCAGCCCTTCTCCGTCATCACTTATTTCCACAAATATATTATTTGTAACGGCATCATAACTGGTCTTCAGCATTAGAGTCCCATTATTCTGCATTGCTTCATTTGCATTCATAATGATATTCATGAACACCTGGCGCAGCTGCAGCCGGTCAGCCATGGTAACCGGAAGATGAATATCATAATCCTTCACAACAGAAACTTCCGGAGCATTAATTTCAGAAGCTGAAGCCGGTCGTATGGAATAGTTGAGCGCGTTGTCCAGAAGTTCATTCACGTTTGTTACAAACAACTGTAATTCAGGAGGTTTTGCAAAATTGAGCATACGTTTCAGCAGCAGCTCAATCCGTTTAATCTCATCAACTGCCTTAACAACAGAATCCCTGTCCTCTTCATCAAGGGCCGGTTCCTCAGCCATAACTTCAATTGATATTTTTATTCCTGCCAGGGCATTTTTAATTTCATGGGCAAGACCGGCTGCCCATTCACCTACCAGTTTCATCTGCTCTGCCCGTTTCAGGGCCTTATCCATCTTAACTCGTTCGGTAATGTCCGAAGCGATTTCAAACCTCACAATACGCCCGTCAACCCACTCAATGGCCCTGTTGTACACATCATACCATTTGCCATTGAAAGTACTGAAGACTTCTTTGTGTATTACTCCGGAAGGGTCCCCCTCAGGTGTAATCAGCTTGTCATTTCCGCAAAAATCACAGGGCCCATCCAGTCCGGACTGGATGTTTCTCCAGCAGACCTTGCCCTCAATATCACCGAATAACTTTCTTGCGTACCGGTTCAGATACAGCACCTCATACGTCTCCATATCAGATACATATATAATTGCATCAATACTGTCCAGGACCGTGGTAAACATCACATGTGACCTCAGGAGAGCACCCTCGGCTTTCTTCCGGTCCGTAATGTCCCTGTCAATGGCAAGAATATACTTGCTTCCCATAAACTCAAATATACCTGCAGATGCTTCAACGGGGAACACTGTGCCGTCTTTCTTTCTATGGTTGATTTCAGTATGGATCCATTCCCCATTAAGCATCTCACTTACACGCTCTGGGGCAAGGACTGCATCTTCAGAACTGTCAATATCATTAAACAGACTCAGCCCCTCCAGCTCCTCAACAGTATAACCGTGCATGTCCGCTGCCGCCTTGTTTGCCGAGACAATTACCCCCATATTATCCCCCTCTGAATCAACCATGAAAATTGCGTCGCCCGCGCTCTCAAACAGGGTCCTGTAACGCCTTTCATTCTCCCTGATCATGTGCATATTTTCTTTAAGCGCGCAGGACATTTCGTTGAATGATTCAGCTACTTCTCCAAACTCAGATTCCAATCCCTCTATCCTAAAATCCATGTCACCGCTTTTGAGTTTTCGAGTAGCATTAAGCAGTTTTTTTACAGGCCCTGTAAATCCCCCTATAAAAATATAACCCAGTACGCCAGCAAGAAAAGGGACAATAATAACCAGATAATACAGGACTTCTTTTGTCTCATCTATTTCTCTTAAAGACGTGCGCGTTTTGTGTTCCAGCTTCATACTGGCCATGTTGATCATGGCGTGCACTGTCTCTATCAGCTTCTCCCCTTTCTGGAACGCCCTGTCTTCATCCTCCAACAAGCGCTTTGAATTTGTTCTCATAGTGAAAAGCCTGCTTATATTTCCCTGGTATTCCCTGACTTCCTTCTTAAGGTCATTGAGCTTATATTGCATGTCCCGGGAATGATGGCAGTCAAGACATGTACCGGACATCTTCTCCATGGCCCGGACATTACTCACTATTGTATTTATGTTCCTGGCATACCGTGTGTTTTTAAGATGGATGTCGGACTGTACTTTTTTTATCTGCAGCAGGAGATGCTCCCTGAGAATGCTGACCTGGTGGAGTGTAATTAGATCATCCAGTTTGGTCGTAGCAGTTTCAATCGAAATAATAATATATGAACCGCCTACAATAAAAATCAGACAGAATATGCTTAATCCTATTATAATTTTTTTCTTCATTATTCATTCATATAGTCATATGTCCCAAGGTCCAGATTGATGCTGTTTATATAGTCATAGACACCTTTGTAGTCTTCGTCGTTTGTTTCGATGAATTTTCGTGCCCTGAGCTTTTCAAGCGCGCTTTTCCCTTCAGGATCGTTGTGAATATTTAGAATAATGCTCTTCAATTTTTTCTTCAGCGATTCATCAAGGTCTTTTCGGACTGCCAGCCCATTGCTCGGTACCTCGGGAGACCGTTTCAGAATTAACAGATCATCAGTTATATTTCTGTTTTTTAAAGTCATATCAAAAAACACAGTATTCTTGGCAGCCCCAATATCTGCACGCTTATTCAGCACATCATTAATAACATCTTCATGGGTGCCGGCAAAATAGGTTTCATCGAAAAAAGTACTGTAATCCTCTATCCCGTTCTCATTAAAAAAAGCGAGTGGAAGAAGATGTCCGGCTGTGGTTGACTTGTCAACAAAAGCAAATATCTTCCCCTTCAGATCCTTTATTGCACTGATATTGCTGTCTTTCCTGACGAAGATCATTCCGAAATATGTAGAAACACCTTCAAGGCTTTCAGGCCTTGCAATAGGCTCAACGCCCAGTTTAGCGTGAGCAAGCGCATAGGTAAAGCTTCCAAAAAATGCTCCGTCCAGACCTAATTCAATAAAATTATCAATAATATTTCCATACCTTGTAAGTACACGAAGCTTAATATTCATTCCCGTTTTTTTAGACAAATAAGCTGCAAATGTTTCATATCGCTCCATTTGTTCGAAAATATTGCGTTCAGGAATCAACCCGATATAAAAATCATTATCAGATTTATGTTTAACCAATTCCTGTGCAAATGCAAGATCAGCAATACCGGCAATAAGGAGAAGTGTGAATACGGAAACTGCTGTAGTTTTACAGATGAGCTGCCTGATTTGCTTTATGATGTACATACAATTCCCCTTGTAAGCATATCTTACACTAGCATAAGCCTTAATTCTAAGGGAAGTCGCACCGTAAGAGAAAAGAGCATACAGGAGCAAACTGAAATCCTGCACCTGCATATGACTCGCCGTATTTGTGGAGATTTATGTGGGAAAGGACTCCTGCTTTATTCAGAGAGTGTCAGAATGACTGCTATGTGCAGCATCAGCTTTCAGTGGCAGTCTCTTGTTCGGATGAGGCTTCAGGAATTTCTTCTTTAAAGTGGCATTCCTTCTTCAGACACATAATAACTTCCTCTTTTTTTGTCCTCTTCTCAACAAGGAATTCAGCGCCGCAGTCAGGACATGCTTT
>PIVU01000457.1 GCA_003354025.1 Nitrospirota bacterium | reverse complement strand
TTCTTGGTAACGATCTTGCTCTTGCTCTCGTTCTTGCTCTCTATCTTGTTCTTGCTCTCGATGTTGCTTTTGCTACCGATCTTCGGAGCAAGGCAGCAAGCAGAAAGCGTTTCTTATCCGAGTGGTGGAAACGCAGCGGCAATTGATAATTTCGATGTCGCCACAAGACTCAAGAGAGAACACATCAACTCCCATAATGGCAAACACAACACTCAATAGTGTGATCCCCGCTCGCTGCTCTGACTGAGCCATGGTGCTCGCGATATCCGTTGCTGCTCCGAGCGCTTGTGCTCTCGATCTCCGCTTGTTGCTCTGACGCTGGTGCTCTCGACCCCGCTTGCTGCTCTGGGCGCTGGTTCTTCTCGCAGCTCTGAGAGCTGGTGCTCGCGATATCCGCTTGTTGCTTCGAGCGGATCTTGTGAGCTGGACACTTAAGAAATGACTCGAACGCTTCAGCTTCGAACGAATTTTGAGCTTGACTTTGCAATCAACAAAAAGCAAAAGCAAAAACAACAAAGCAAATTCGGTTAAACAACTGTGAGCAAATCACTAAAGGACTTATTTCTTCAATTCTGGAGATGACTTTTCTTCGAAATCAGTTATTTATGCTCTGGATCGTGAGCACGATTTAGATTTGGATTTGTTTCGAGACACCAATGTTTAGTTTGTCAGTAGGTGTATTTTCTGAACTGTTTCAAAGCAGCGCAGAGCAGAGCAGAACAACAGTTAGCATTTAGTGGTTTTCGCGCAATGTTTAGCTTGCAGCTTGTCATTGGGGTGTCTTTTCTGCTTTCAAGTCATGCGAGACAAGCAGAGCAGCAGTGGAGACCAGCAGAGCGAGTGGGCTTTTTGCTCTCTGGTTCACTTTACTCGCCTGCTCTGAAAACGTTCCTCTCGTTGTCAAAAGCAGCGCAGAGCAAAGCAGAAGAGCATTTAGTATTTTTCAATCACAATGGACAGTGGTAGTGTTTTTTCAGTTGCAAAGCATGAGAATAGCAGGCAAGAGCAGCAGAGCGAGCGCGCATTTTGCTCTCATTTATGCTTTCTTTCTCTGTTATTGCTTTGTTTTTTAAGTTGTTGTTGTTGTTTTTTGGTGTTTCTAATCGTTGAAGGTCAAGCTTGTCATTGGGGTGTCTTGCCTCGTTTGCAGTTGGCGGTTTAGCAGTTGGAATCTTCAAAAGCAGAGCCAAGCAGGGCCGTGGAGTGCCTAATGGCAAACGCCCTTTTGGCTCGGATTTAGGCTTTCTTTCTCTCGTTCACTTTACTCTCCTGCTCTGAAAACGTTCGTTCCTCTCGTTGTCAAAAGCAGCGCAGAGCAAAGCAGAAGAAGATTTAGCATTTTCCAAGCACAATGGACAACGGTAGTGTTTTTTCAGAAGAGCAGGCAAGAGCAGCAGAGCGAGCGCGCATTTTGCTCTCATTTATGCTTCCTTTCTCTATTTCAAAGCAGCGCAGAG
>PIVU01000456.1 GCA_003354025.1 Nitrospirota bacterium | reverse complement strand
TCCTACAATTTCCATCAGCTCATGGTGAATGTGATGAAACTGCATATCCATTTCTTTTAGAGCAGCCTCAGCGCCTTCTTTGTCTTTTGCTATTAGTTTTTCAACAACTGTTTCGACTGATTCCGCGGTCTTTTTTGAATGAGGAGTTAATTCATGCAGCCAGGGGGTGCCCTTAATCCAAGGGACAAGCTCTTCGGCTTCCTCCAGCGCTTCTTTCCAATCTCCCTTTTCAAGCCCCTCTTCTATCTCATGCTTATGTTTTCCCATCATCCACATTGAGGCTGTGGACATGGCCATCTTTGCCATACGTTCAGAAGTGTCATGCTTGTCAGATCCTGAGCAGGCCGTAATAGTTGATAACAATATTGCCGATATAAAAAACACGCAAACAATAAATACAATATTCAGTTTTCTGCTTTTTGGATATCTCATCCTATTACCCCTCATATATCACATTATTATTACGAAAACAATTAGCTGCTATTCTATCTCCTCAATTCCCTTTTTGATTACTGCCTGATTTATTTGACCGAAATATCTCCTTTTTATTAGTCCGTCTTTTGCAACAATGAACGTCACGGGAATGCTCCAGACACCAAGCTGCCTTGCAATCCCATTGTCTTTGGCAACAGTGAACGTAACTCCATTGCGTCTTATAAAGCGTTTAATACCTTTATCACTGCTTTTGACAAAGAGCCCGAGAAAGATTATCCCTTTGTCTTTATAAACCTCATAAGCCTCCTGCAACTCCATTGCCTCCGCGCGGCATGACGGACACCATTCAGCCATAACACTGAGTACTACAGGACTGTTATTTAGTGTTTCCACCTCAATGGTCTCACCGGTTATAGTAGTCAGCTCGTTATATTTGACATTCGTTTCAGACGCGACAAAAGAAGGTAATAGTAGAGAGATTGTGCTTATAAAGAATATGATAATTTGCTTTCTCATAGCTACTCCAAATAAGTACGGGGCAGAGCCAGAAGGCCCTGCCCCTTCATGAACTATTTTAACCAGTAACGGTTTATCTGCATCTGAAGCATTTGAATTTCTTTTTGCATTTTCATCAGCTTTTCAACAGGAACATCGAAATCACGGGCTGCCTCTGCATAATCAAACTGCTTAATGGTCAGTTCTTTCCTCAGTGTTTTTGTTTCCTCAAGAAACACTTTTGTAATGGGATTCACAGGTCCTGCCATGCCGCCCATCTGGCTGCCACCCATTCCACCGCCGCACATGCATCCTGCACCCGGGCAGGAAGCGCCGCATGAACATCCCTGGTTCCCGCATGCGCCTTTCATTGCTCCCATTCCTGACATTCCGCATCCACCTTTACTGCCCTGCATCTGGCTTCCACAGCCGCCTCCGCCTCCCATCATGCTGCATTGTGCTTCTGCTTCAATTACATATGCGAAACCTATTGCTAACGACAGTGCAAATAATACAATTAATATCTT
>PIVU01000030.1 GCA_003354025.1 Nitrospirota bacterium | reverse complement strand
CACAAAACGTCCTGACCCTGTCATGGAACGTTTTAGTATGATAAATCAGTGTGGGCTCATATATTGTTTTTGTCATAGGTTCCATGACCGATGCCGGAAGTTCAACCCGTACACCTATATCCACAGGATTTTTCAAAAGGGACAATTCCATAGTCTTAGCCTGCTTCTCCAGCCAGAGGGCCCCTTCCCTTCCCGGGGCTACAATCACAAAATCGCCATAAATCTTCTGACCTTCATCTGTTTCAACACCTAAGGCTTTTTTATTTTCAACAATAATTTTTTTTACGTCCTTTGAAAACATGATATCTACACTTGAATTAATATCAGTCTTCATTCTTTTCAAAACTTCAGGGCAGCGGTCGGTTCCAATATGTCTAATTTTCGATGGAACAAGTACAAGCTTTTTTCTTTCAGCTTTGTCCTTAAGTTCATCAACCTTTTTCTTGTCCCCGCCATAGATCCTCTCGGGAGCTCCGTATTTAACATACAAGCCGTCAGTATAATCTATAAGGTCCTGAAGATCGTCATCTTTGACAAATCGTGAGAGGTTCCCTCCAGTCTCTTTAGAAAGGGTCAATTTACCGTCACTAAATGCCCCGGCGCCACCCCAGCCACAGAGCAATCCACATTCAGGACAGGCCTTGCATGAAACATCCTTCACAACAGAAGGGCAAACACGCTTCTCAATGTCCATACCCTTCTCTATCATCAGAATATTGAGGTTCTTATTTGATGCAGTTAGCTCCAGCGCAGTAAATATTCCAGCAGGTCCGGCTCCGATAATGATCACATCATAATGTTTCATAATTTAAAAAGGATTCAAGGGTCCAAGGGGTCGAGGGTTCAAGTAAATAGAGCTCACGATCAGCATATAATCGATATTGCTATTCTCTTAAAACCAAACTCCAGGATCTCTTAAATTATACCTTTCTTATAAATTGAGATTATCTGTTAAGTATTTCAACGCTTCGTAATTAGTCAGATCAAGATGCACAGGGGTAACAGATATATAACCGTTATTCACAGCTTCAAGGTCGGTATTTCCGCCCGTTTCCCAAATGGGGGTTCCGCCGCCTATCCAAAAGCACTCCCTACCCCTCGGATCTTTCAGTGTCTGGATAGAATTATCATAGACCCGCTTACCCTGTTTTGTTATTTTCACTCCTGCTATCGTATCTGTCTTAGGAATATTAATATTTAACAATGTATCATCAGGCAAACCATTAAGCAGAACTTTAGCAGCAGTTTCTTTTAGATATTCAGCAGCTATTTCCAGCCTTGAAGCACTCTTATGAAGGCCATCGCCGTTCATATAATCGGTAACCAGTGAGATTGCTATCGACGGTATACCGAGCAGTGTGCCCTCAATCGCAGCAGCAACAGTTCCGGAGTATGTTATATCATCACCCAGATTGGCCCCATTATTAATTCCGGAAATGATTATGTCCGGTTTTTTGGGAAGCAGCTTATTAACAGCAACTATTATACAATCTGTTGGTGTGCCGTTCACAAAATACTTTTTTTCCCCGATCTTCTCCGCCCTTAACGGTCTGTGCAGAGTGAGTGCATGAGCTACTGCGCTCTGCTCAGTTTCAGGAGCTACCACATAAACATCACCGGTGGGAGCAAGTTTATCTTCAAGTGCTCTGATTCCCGGGGATGATATCCCGTCGTCATTTGTTATGAGAATCGTGTGCATTTTTTATTTTAGCAGAATATGCAGCAGTTTATATAACTTCGCCGAGCCAGGTTGCATAATAATCAACTATAATTTTCGATTATAGCTTTCATGAATCTAATTAATACATCTATTAATAGCTTTATAAATGGATTGATTTTATCCAGGTTATTCTATAAAATACCATGCGAGTTGCAAAATACAACAGTACTTCTTCATATTGCAGTATCTTCGGCAGCCCGTTTATTTCTACTATCTTATATTTAAAGAAAGGATTTATGATTCTAATGAAAAGTTTCAAAGTTTCTAAAATTAGTATTGCGTTAATGGCACTATTAACGCTGGTCATAACAGCATCAGCAGTGTTTGCTTCTTCAGAAGCGGTCGCTACTGCTGCTGTTGAGACAACAGCTCAAGCCGCACATGCATGGTGGTACTGGCCTCTTATATTGCTAGTACTCTCTTTTGTGCTTGGTGTATTCGCTGTTCTTGCAGGAGTTGGAGGCGGTGTTCTATATGTTCCCATTGTAAGTGGCTTCCTTCCGTTCCATCTCGATTTTGTCAGAGGGGCCGGTCTTATCGTCGCCCTTGCAGGAGCGTTAGCAGCAGGCCCCGGACTTCTTAAAAAGGGAATGGCTGACCTTAGGCTGGCAATTCCAATGGCGCTTATTGCATCAACCTGCGCTATATTCGGCGCAATGATTGGCCTTGCGCTCCCTACTAATGTAATCCAGACACTGCTCGGAGCAACAATTCTGGGCATTGTCTTAATTATGATCAAAGCAAAAAAATCTGAATACCCTGATGTTCCACAAGCTGATGCACTGTCACAGACATTAAGAATAACGGGTATTTATCACGAGCCAACTATAAATAAAGATGTTTCATGGAAGGTCCACAGGACCCCCCAGGCACTGGCATTATTCGTTATCATTGGAGTAATGGCAGGCATGTTCGGACTGGGAGCAGGATGGGCAAACGTTCCTGTATTAAATTTACTCATGGGCGCTCCTATCAAAATATCAGTTGCTACAAGTAAATTTCTACTGTCAATAACAGATACTTCTGCTGCATGGATCTATCTTAATAACGGCGCTGTTCTTCCGCTCATGGTTGTACCTTCTGTTGTAGGCATCATGCTCGGATCATTCATCGGCGTCAGAGTGCTTGCAGTTACAAAGCCTGCTGTCATCAGAATTCTGGTAATATCTGTACTCGGTGTTGCAGGATTAAAGGCGCTGTTAAAAGGACTTGGAATAGGATAAAGATTAATTTTCAGGAACAGTTTCGCAATATGTTCCTGCTTAAGAAATAGGAGGATAACATGGCAGCTCCACAAGCTACTGAAGAACAACTTTTATATGCAAATATTTTAAACAAAGGGATGATGGTAGGCCTCATCGGCCTGGTCGTAACTTTCATAATATATGGCGCAGGAATTTTAGAGCCCGTAATACCGATTGATCAGGTACAGAACTATTGGGTAATGCCGGTAAGCGATTATCTGGCCCAAACCGGTATTCATGCAGGATGGGCATGGCTGGGCAAACTCGGATATGGAGATATGCTCAATTTTCTGCCCATAGCTTTTCTATCGCTGTTAACAATTGTTTGTTACGCAGCAATCATCCCCGGGTTACTGCGGAAAAAAGATACCATATATGTCGTACTGGCAGTAACAGAAATAGTAGTACTTGCTGTTGCAGCATCGGGACTTCTGGGTTCAGGCGGACATTAATAGCTTATTCTTTAGATAACATACCGCAGGGTACACGATATTTCGAACCCTGCGGTGTGTATCGTTTTTCATTCTTTCCTTTTCGGGTAATTTCTCAATCATTAGAAGCCATTATGTATCTTGCCCTTTCAACTATCAAACTGACTTACTACTGGTTTCACCTTCACTTTCAATATGAAGCGGTAGTATAACTGTAAAAGTTGTACCCTTTCCCGGTGAACTTTCTACTTCAATATTTCCATTGTGCTCCTGAACAAGACTATGGCATACCGATAATCCCAGGCCAGTACCCTTTCCAACCGGTTTAGTGGTAAAAAATGGTTCAAAAATATCTTTCATATCTTCTTCATTTATCCCGGGGCCTGTATCACCAATAATTATATGAGCATCATCATTATTTACCATAAGCTCAACTTTTAAAGAACCGTTTGATTTCATAGCCTGAATTGCATTGGTGTAAATGCTGACAAGGATCTGCTCTAGCTTGCTCCTGTTGCCATTAATGTATACAGGGGCGTCCGGGATATTCTGTTTAAGCGCTATGGCATTTATTTTCAGTTGATTATTAACAAGTATAAAAGACTCACGTATAACTTTAGAAAGATCCTGCTTTTCCATGACAGTGGATTTTCGCGCCCTGGCAAAGTCGAGCAAGTTGTCTACAATGTGCTTCGCCCTATCGCATTGATGAAGAATATTGTTAAAAGCTTTTCCCTCCTCAGGAGTCATGTCCTCATTATCATCATATAACCTTTCCGTAATTAGTGAAATATTGTTAAGAGGATTATTGAGTTCATGGGCAACACCTGAAACCAGCAGTCCCAGAGAGGCCCTTTTTTCAGATTCAACAAGCTGGGCCTGCTTTTCCTTCAGGAGTTCCATGCTTTTTTCCAGTGATATGTGAGAGAGCTCCAGTTTATCAAGCATTGTATTAAAAGATGTCGAGAGATAGAAAGTTTCATCGTGCTCCCTTATGGGTGCCCTGAGATGCATGTCACCGTCGGCAATTTTTTTTGTAATGCCCGCCAGTCTTTTTATAGGTGCGACAATTATTGCGGCGGTCTTGTAAACAAAAAAAGGACCAAGAATGCTAAGCAGTATAAGGGCAATAATAGTCAAACGCTTTGTTTTGGCCAGGAAATTTTCTATTCTATGCCTTTCCCGCGCTGATATACCCTTTGTTATTATTTCAAAATCATTGCCGATAACCTGAAGTTCTTTTACATGCTGTTCACTTTTATCATACGTTGCAAATAACATTTCAATTGTCCTCACATAAGGATTGCAGTCATTGCAGTAAGGTGTGATGTTGCTCAGCATTGATATTCCATCATGCAACTCCTTGCGAGACTTACTGTCACGAAAAATCATGTAGTTCTTTTCGAGTAATCTTAAATGCAGAATAAAACTGGTAGTAAGTTCTTCAGAAGGGCTTTTAGTCTGAATAGTCGATTCGAGTTTTCTCCCTTCCGTCCTGACTTTTTCAACAACGCTTGTTTCATGAAGGAAATTATCAAACAATCCATCAACGGCCCTTGGGTATGCAACGCTGTTTTCTTTTAACTGCGAAATGTCCTTATTGCCGATTTCTCCTGATGTATTCTCGGAAATACCATTCAGCATAGCAACAAATCTATCAAGGGCATTCTTAAGATGATCAAGTGATTCGGTGTTTTTAAAGTGAAGAAAGTTCTTTTCGTTCCGCCTGACCTCAAGAACCTGCTCCTTAAGGTCATCCGCTATCAGAACATATCCTTCCCTACTTTCAACATCGTTTAAATAGGCGAAGGTCAGCAGTCCGCCGAGAATTGCGATTAAAGACGGTATGGATATACCTATAAGAATCTTATGCCAGATTTTAAGACGCATTTGCATTTGTGTAATAAGAATACATTATTATGTTCATCTTAATAAATGTCGAGATGGGAAAAAAGGATTTCCCGTTTTCACCTTCTACTTATTGACTACCAGCACAGGACATGGGGTCAGCCCGATAACACGCGATGTCACACTTCCGATAAGGATTCTTTTCATAGCGGTCTTGCCCCTACTTCCAATAACTATAGTATCTGCTTCCAACTCTTTTGCTAGACCGGTAATAGCCTGATATGGTTCTCCTTCTCTAACAAATAGTTCGACATCGACGTTGTCACTTTGAGCCAAGGCCTTAAGTGACTCAAGATGCTCCTTGGCTTTTTTTACCATACCTTCTACCAACGAAGGTGCCGTGGCATAAATTTCGTCATTTGTATATACGACATTTATTATATTAAGAGATCCGCCATAGGATTTCGCGTAGTTGATCGCTTCACGCACAGCTGCTTCACTATGCTTAGAACCGTCAGAAGCTACAATGATTTTTTTCCATCCCACCGATGTGCCGGCAGGTACGATCAGTGTCCGGCCTTTGAAGCACCCGATGACCTTTGCAGTTACACTGCCCATCAAAGCCCTTTCAAACCCGGTAATACCCCGGCGGCCCATAACAATCAACTCACACCTTTCTTCCTCAGCTATTTCAATAATCTTTTCATAAGGCTCACCTACTTCCAACCGTGTCTTGATGGAAGCCCGCTCCTCAGTTGCAATCTGTTTTGCTTCTTCAAGAATTTTTTCGCCTTTCCCTTTCAAGAGCTCTTCAATATTTCTGACTCCTACAAGATCCAGATCTCCCTGGTAAGGGGGATTAATAGCAGTGACAGTTATCCATTTTTTTTCATCAAATGCGAGTTTAAAAGCCTGATGCAAAGCATTTTTACTCGCCTCAGACCCATCCATAGCAACAAGAAGCTTATTGTATCTTCCCATAAATCCGTTCCTCCCAACCTGCATTCAGGTTTTTAAAAAAACATATCCGATGTATTTATAAAAATAATACATAATAGATAAAAATAAGAGAAGCCCCATGCTTAGTCCGGGGCTTCTCCATGTATTATTGTCTATTAGCTAATCAATGCCCTGCTTAAGCTTTACTGTGACTTTCTTCAACCTGCACTTCTTGCTTTGCTTCACGCATGCCCTTTATCATAGCACCAGTTATTATGATTCCGGCAGTAGCCAGTGCAGCGATTAATGCCCAGAAGCTGATACCGTTCAGAACTGCAGTAGTAGTTGGGCTGAGAGTTGCCCAATCCAAATCCTGGAGATATACAGGAATTTTTGCCCCTCTGCTGACGGCAACTACCAGCATTGTTGCAGCCATAACAAGCTTGATTGTATAGTCCTTTACATAAGTTGTTCCAATTGCTCCCAACTGGACCCCGATCAGTGATGCTGAAAGAATGAGCAGCGTCATTCTGATATCAACAAGTCCGCTCACTGCCCACTGAATTGAGCCATATGTGCCCATTACAAATGCGACAACAAGTTCAGTAGCACTCGCCACTATTGCCGAAGCCCCGCAAACATAGATCATGCCCGGTACGCCGATAAAGCCGCCGACAGCGATTGTTGCAGCAAGCATTCCGGTTGCAAGACCGATTGGAAGGGTAATCCATGCTGACATAGTTACACCAGCTGTCTTGAAGTGCATCATTGGCGGAAGGTTTATCTTCTGAAGTCTCAGTGATAGTTTTGATTGAGTATCTGCAGCAGCGGGATTCTTTGAAAGTTTAAAGGCATCACGAAGAACATAACCTCCAACTATTACCAGCACTACAACAAAGACAACGCTGACATACAGGTTGGATCCTGCATTGCCCCATGCATCCAATACAACCTTCTGGATCTTAATGCCAATCTGTACGCCTGCAATGGCCGACACAGCCATAACAAGGCCCAGCTTTATATCCACCTGTCCATATTTATAACGCTTAATGGATCCGACAAGTGCCTTTGGGAACTTGTGACACATGTTACTTGCAACTGCAATAGCGCCCGGTACGCCCAGTGACATCATTGCAGGAGTAAGAACAAATGCTCCTCCTGATCCTATGAAACCACTGAGAAGTCCACCTACCAACCCGACTACTATCAGAGAGATAAACTTTGTTAATGTTAAATCCAGAAACATGACTTCAGCTGTTTTAATAAATACCTGTCCGTCATGTTCCTCAAACGACACCATCATTTTTTTATTCAGCTTTAAGTCTTCGGCTTTGACCGAATAACCAATCATTAATGTTGATGTCTCCTGAGTTGTGGAGTCTTGAAAGAGTGCTGTTCCTGCAGCTTCATTTACCTCAAGGAATATACCTTTTTTCAAATTCTTCGGCGGCGGTCCACCTGCAAATACTGCTGTGGCCATTGGTAGAATCATTAGAATAACAATTAATACTGCTGCTACTTTTCTCATCTAAATACATCTCCTCTCATAATTGATTTATTTTATTTATTCTTTTTTGCTTGTAATCCAACTACGTCTAACAGATTGCTTCCAAATGATCCATGTACAAAAGAAAACCAGAATGCGGTCAATATCGGGAATGCTGCATACCATCCGCCTTTTGTGTAAGTTTCCGTTACCAGGCCCTCCTGGTTAAAAAGTACAAAGTAAGAACCAAGTGATACTATTCCAAATATTATCATTGGTAAAATCGGTTTTTTCTTTTCCTTGCTCATTATTTCTCCTTAATAAATTTCAAATTCTTTTCAGGCCCCGGCCATGTCTGACACAACAACCAGTGGACATTTAAGGTTCATCCATGCTCTGGAAATAGTCTTATTTACTTTTTTGCAATTCATATCAATGCCATCGGCAGACTCAAGAATCACAAAGAGTATGTCCGACCTATTGACTGTAAGCTTGATCACCGCCTCTTTAACACATCCAGTAACCCTGGAGAAGCCATATGAAATACCATTTGAATGAAGTTGAGACCGGATACTGGCTGGAACAACTTTATTCTTCATACCGGAATACAGTATTTCCAGCTCCGCACCCATTCGCTGGCAGGAGTTCATCGCATACTTGAAAGCTTTTTCGTCAGCTTCGTTACCACTAAGAGCAATAAGTATGGTTTTTCTCCCCCTCAAAGTAGCTGCGGCCGTACTGAATTCACCTTCTTCAGCAAAGGCTGCAGCAGCCATTGTATCTTCAAATTGCTTGAGCCACTTATTCATACCCTTTACCTTTTTACTCCCGGTGCACGCATTTCTTTACGCGGCCTTGAATCAATAATATCCCTCTTCTGATCTTTCTTTTGATCTCTCAGCATCTCTCTTGCTGTGTTGTGCTCACCTGCTTCTGCGAAAGCAGCGGCAGCGAATACATCTTCCATTTTTTCCATAAACTTCTTCACTTTTCTTCCTCCTTTAATATTAGGTTATTGTTTTCTACACCCTCTCTATATCAATTTTCATGCCAGAACCGATTTATGCTTTTAACTATTTAATTTAATTGAGTTTATTACCACTAAGAGAAATATCTGCAAATACCAAACCCCATTGCAATTTGCAACAGTAAAGTGATAATGTTGTGGAAGTACTCGATTTACCTCACTTTATCGCCTTGTAACATTTAACAATTTCAATTGTTTCACTTTGCAACACCCCTTTTTGCGCTTTATAAATGAATCCCTGGCATGCTATTATTACTTAATCCAAAAACAAGAAGGAGTATTTAATGAAAATGGTTAAAAGATATTTATCAAGATTAATCAAAGGGTTATGTGTTTTAATTTTAATGACTGGGCTCGTGAGCTGCAGTTCTCAGCAACCGGCAACTTCTCCAAAGGATGTTATTAAGCTATTTATCCAAAAACATATTCCCACGATTGATCTGTCAGTTGCAGATTTTTACATAAAAGAGGAACAGGCCGGTGTTAGAGCGTTAGTTAATGCAACTATTCTTACCAAACAAAAAGAAGGAACACTGGAATCTCTTAAAAAGGCAAATTATGATTTCACTAAGTTACAAATAGATGTAATAGCTGAAAAAGAGGATTACATCAACGATGCGCCCGTAAATCTGGTAGAAGTTAAAGCATCAGGTTTTTACACAGTTTCAGTGGACGGCAATGAAAAAACACTTGTTGAAGATGAAATATTTGTCCTGGAGAGTGTGGGCTCAGAGTGGAAGTTAACTGATAAGATACGCCCATGGAAGTAAAGATTTGTTATAATGAACAAACTAAATACTTCATCTTTTTTCAATAATTTTCAACAGTCTTTACCGTACGCATTAATCGAGATGTCTTGATCAGGAGAGCATAGTGAGCATCTTCAAAAAATCAGAGGAGCAGATCCAGACAGCTACAATTGATGAATTGCGGCATATAATAAATTCGATCAATTTACCTGTGCAGGCTCAGTCCACGGCTGAACGTGAACTGGACATGCTGTCAAAGATCAATCCGGCTGCTGCAGAGTATACCATCGGCATTACTTACCTTGATTACCTGGCTTCCCTACCCTGGAACAAAAAAACAGACGACAACCTCAACCTCTTAAGAGCCAGTCAGATAATGAACCAGCGTCACTACGGGTTAGAGAAAATCAAAGAGAGAATTCTTGAGCATCTTGCCGTAAAGGTCCTCATGACAAATCAGAAGCCCAGGATACTTTTGGTTGATGATGAGGAAATTGCAATCGAGAATTTACAGCCAATTCTTGCAAAAGATGGATACAGGGTGTTTACAGCAAACAGCGGATCAAAAGCATGCGAGGCAATAAGCCGCACGGTTTTTGATGTGGTCATCACTGACCTGAAAATGAGCGGCATTGACGGGATTGAAGTACTTAAGAAAGCTAAAAATGTATCATCTGATACTCAGGTTATCATGATGACCGGTTATGCCACAGTTGATACTGCAGTGGAAACTATGAAAAAAGGTGCATTCCACTATATAACTAAGCCATTCAAGTCCTCTGAGGTCAAGTCGGTCATAAAAGAAGCGCTTAAAAAGAAATCTGCAAGCCAGCCGACAAAAGGTTCGGTCCTCTGCTTTTCAGGCCCTCCCGGAACTGGCAAGACCTCGCTCGGCAAAGCAATAGCCGACGCGCTTGACAGAAAATTCGGCAGGATCGCCTTAGGCGGAATTAAGGACGAAGCGGAAATAAGAGGACATCGAAAAACCTATGCAGGCGCGATGCCCGGACGAATTATTGAAGAAATACGCAAAGCAGGCGTCATCAATCCTGTGATTATGCTTGATGAACTGGACAAGGTCGGACGTGAATTCAAGGGAGACTCTGCTTCGGCACTTCTTGAAGTGCTGGACTCGGAGCAAAACCATGAGTTCAGTGACCATTACCTGGATATACCCTTTGATCTGTCGAACGTTATGTTTATTGCTACTGCTAATGTCGCCTACAATATCCAGGATGCGCTCAGGGACAGAATGGAGATCATAGAATTCTCCGGCTATACGGAAGATGATAAAATTCAAATTGCCATGAATCATTTAATTCCAAAACAGGTCCATGCAAAGGGACTTGAGGATTCACCGCCTATATTCACTGAGGATGCAGTTGCCCGCATTATTCATGAGTACACTAGAGAGGCGGGCATTAGAAATCTGGACAGAGAAATCGCTTCGGTATGCAGAAAAAAAGCAGCACAAATTGTAAGAGGACATGAGCCAGGCAAAGAGGATACAGTCACCGAAGATTTAATTGAGTGCTATTTAGGCCCAAGGAAGTACTATTTTGAAGTTGCCGATGAGGAGAACAAAGTAGGAGTGGCAACGGGTCTTGTATGGACTGAAACAGGAGGAGCAATTATTTCTGTTGAAGCAGTAAAAATGAAGGGAAGCGGCGAACTAATCCTCACAGGTTCACTGGGTGATGTAATGCGTGAATCAGCACAGGCTGCACTGAGTTATATCAGAAGCAACGCGGTCTCATTCGGCATGGATGAGGACTTCTTTAAATCTTCTGATATTCATGTTCACGTTCCTGCCGGTGCTATACCGAAAGACGGCCCCTCTGCAGGGGCAACCATTGCAATCGCGCTTGTATCACTGCTTACAGGCAAGACCGCAAAAAGGGACGTGGCAGTATCAGGTGAGATCACCCTTACAGGTCGCATACTGCCTGTTGGAGGTCTCAAGGAAAAGCTGCTTGCAGCAAAACAGGCAGGGGTAAATGCTGTCATTATACCAGCAAAAAACAGTGTTGATGTTGACAGTTTCCCCGAAAACATAAAGGACAATATCAAGATTCATTTAGCAGACAATCTAATTGAAATTATTGATATGGTGCTTATAGACCGGATCATTGATAGAAAATAACTATTAAATACTTCCTAGAGAGTAATAATGGTATTTGTGATGCATGGACATAAACACTTCCGATTAACACTGAACAATGCATCAACTGGAAAGGCATTATAAGAAGATGGGAAATGGCAGCAAATTACTGATTGTAGACGATGAAAAATTGACTCTGGAAAACCTGGAATACTTCATGAGTAAGGAAGGGTACGAGGTGACTGCTGCCAACAGCGGGACAGAGGCCCTGAAAATTCTTGAGAAAAAAGATATTGATGTTGTACTTACAGACCTTCGTATGCAGGGAGTTGACGGCATGGGTGTGCTTGGCAAATGCAAAGAGCTTTATCCTGACTCGGAAGTTATCATAATTACCGCATATGCGTCCCTTCCATCTGCTATTGAGACAATGAAGATGGGAGCATATTACTACATAGCCAAGCCATTCAAAATGGATGAGGTTAAAAAGGTTGTAAAGGAAGCTGTTGAGAAAGTAAGGCTTAAAAGAGAAAATGCCCAGTTAAGAGAACATATAGAAACATTCGAGGGCAAAGTTAAAATCATCAGCAAAGACAGTAAAATAGAGGACCTGCTGGATACGGCAAAGCAGATCGGTCCAACAGACTGCAACGTCATCGTAAGCGGTGAAAGCGGAACAGGGAAGGAGCTTTTTGCACGCTTCATTCATTACAGCAGTTCACGGGCTGATAAGCCATTCTTTGCTATCAATTGCGGAGCACTCACAGAGAGCATCCTTACGAGCGAGCTCTTTGGATATGAAAAAGGTGCTTTCACCGGAGCAACGGGAATGAAAAAGGGGCTCATTGAGACAGCCTCGGGAGGCACACTGTTTCTCGATGAAATCACCGAAATGGATCCTTCAATGCAGGTTAAACTTCTCAGGGTCATTCAAGAGAAGGAAGTTCTCAGGCTTGGAGCCACAAGCACAATTGAAGTCAATGTACGATTTATTGCTTCAACAAACCGTAATTTAAAAGATGCAATAAAAGAAGGTCAATTCAGGGAAGACCTTTACTTCAGGCTTAACGTAGTATCCTTTTCAATACCACCCCTTTCTGAACGAAGGGACGATATACCTCTGTTGTGTTACTACTTCCTGAAAAAGTTTTCCACACTTATGAGTAAAGGTGTATCAGAGATAAGTCAGGATGTCATTTCCATGCTGGTCAACTATGACTTCCCGGGAAATGTCAGAGAGCTTGAAAACATAATCGAACGGGGAGTCGCACTCGCAACCGGTGAAACCATAGAAGTCTCTCATCTTCCTGAAGACCTCCGCGAATTAAGCATAAGGACCTTCAGGAGACGAGATAACCGGATACCTTCACTCGAGGAGCAGGAAGTTTCCTATATACAGTGGGTATTGAAGGAAACCGGCGGCAACAAAACCCTTGCTGCTCAGACCCTTGGAATAGACAGGGTTTCCCTCTGGAGAAAACTCAAGAAATACGGACTTGAGGGAAGCTAATCACTCGACAACTTGTGCTCGATATTAGAAGTTTGCACACATCGCGCAGTCAATTCGAAGCTTCCTCAAATCATATACTTTTTAATTTTTTCATTACCTTTGCTGTTAATATCACACTCAAATAAATGAATTTCTTCACTGACATTTAATACTACTGCTGCTTTACATTCAATCCATCAAGACATTTAATAAATCTATTAAAACAACATATGAATCTTGATTTTTGTTAATGACGTCCATTAGACTATATTCTTTCTGTAATTAAGCCGCCATTCTTTAAACTAGAACAGCTCTATCTTTTTGTATTACGTGTCATGTAATGTTATAAAACTCTTAAGAAATGACTACGGTAAATTAATGAGATATATTATAGTTTTCTTCATACTTTACCTTCACTGGATATTATGGTCAGGCAAGTTCGATGCATTTCACCTGTCGCTTGGGATTATCTCCTGTGCTCTTGTAACGTTTATGTCTCATGACCTGTTTATAGAGCGTAAAAAGTTATCTCCAAAAATTATAGTAGAGGCCATTCGTTTCATAAAATACGTTCCCTGGCTTTTATATCAGATCATACTGTCCAACATCCATGTAGCAGCTCTTGTTCTCAGCCCCAGGATGCCCATAGAGCCAAAAATAATAAGATATAAAACCAAACTAAAAACTGATATTGCATTAGTAACATTTGCCAATTCCATAACCCTGACTCCCGGCACCATTACCGCAGATATCGTCGATGGGGAATATGTTGTTCATGCCCTTAGCAGAAAAGTAGCTGACGACCTTATGACAGGGGAGATGGAAGATAAAGTGGCACAGATTTTTGAAGAGGAGTAGATGGAAAGTTTTTTTATTTATATTTCGATGTTTTTGTGTTTGCTGGTTATACTCGCGCTCTATCGCGGCATAGCCGGGCCCACTGTTTTAGACAGGATAATAAGTATAAGCGCCATAGGCACCAAGACAACTGTTATCCTGGCCCTTATGGGCTTCATCTACAATAGAGGTGATATGTTTCTGGATATTGCTCTAGCATATGCATTTCTTAACTTTATTGCTACGCTTGCTGCGGCAAAATTCTTCCGAAGCAGAAAGAGCATAATCCCGGGCTCAAATTGCCCTATTAATAAGGGAGGAGAATAGATGTCTGTCCTGGCCGTAATCTTTATCTTAACAGGAGTTTTCTTCTTTACCACAGCAACCATCGGACTTCTGCGATTCCCTGATTTTTATACGAGGATGCATGCCGCCGGAAAAGGCGATACCCTGGGAGCATTTCTGACACTTGCAGGGCTGGCCCTGTATAATCTCCATCACGGTTTTTCAGTTGATGCCATACTGATGAGCATAAAAATATTGCTCATAGCAGTGTTTATTTTCATAGCCAATCCCACTGCCACTCATGCCATTACCAAGGCAGCGCTGAATTGCAGTGTGAAGCCATGGGAAAATAAGGAGACATCCAAATGATCTGGCAACTGGATATTCTACTGCTCATCATTGTAGTTATATGTGCCCTGGCTGCAATTAGCGTGAAAGACCTCTTGAGTTCCGCCATACTTTTTGGCGCTTATAGTTTCCTTTTGTGCCTTGTCTGGGCAGAGATGGGCGCAGTGGATGTTGCCTTTACCGAGGCCACTGTGGGAGCGGGCATCAGTACGGCTTTCTTTATCGGCGCGATATATCATACTTCCAGGAGGACCAAGGATTGAAGTTTTTGACTTTTATTACAATACTAATGACAACGGCCATGCTGGCATATGCTACACTTGACATGCCTGGTTTTGCTGACCCTTCCTCCCCTGCCAGCACCCACGTATCTCCTGTATACATCCAGGAAGCTTATGAAAAAACTGCAACGCCCAATATTGTCACGGCAGTGCTTGCTGATTACAGGAGTTATGATACCCTTGGCGAGACCGTGGTTATCTTCACCGCAGGAGTTGCATGTATGATGCTTTTAAGGAGAGAGAAATGATCAGAGACTTTGAGGGTGTGATCATTAAGACAGTCTGCCGGGCACTTGTTCCATTCATCCAGCTTTACGGCCTCTATGTCATTGCTCATGGACATTACAGCCCCGGTGGAGGTTTCCAGGGTGGCTGCATCCTTGCAGCAAGTTTCATACTGATGGCGCTGGCCTATGATATAAATGAAGTGAAAAAGCGGCTGAGTGAGAAAATGAATACCATATTCTGCAGCCTTGGAGTAATCATTTATGCAGGAATCGGTATTCTCTGTCTGATACTTGGCGCAAATTACCTGGATTACGGCATACTCCACAAAATTCTACCCGCAGATCCTGCACATGCAAGATCACTTGGCATCCTGGGTGTTGAGATCGGGGTCGGGTTCACGGTAATGGCTGTTATGGTCTCAATCTTCCTTAATATCGCCTCCGGCGGCGAGCATGAAGGAGAAGAGAACTAATGGAGATCATGGATTTCATCATAAGTAAATACAATTACTGGATGTACATAATACTCATGATGATAGGGTTCTATGCCATGATAGCTAAGAATAATCTGGTAAAGAAGGTCATTGGAATGAATATATTCCAGACCGCGATAATACTTTTTTTCGTCTCTACCGCATCAAAAAAGGGCGCCACAATCCCTATTATTCAGCATGGACATGGAGAGGCTGCGGACATTATTAATACTGCCCAATATATGAATCCTCTGCCGCATGTGCTCATGCTTACCGCCATAGTGGTCATGGTGAGTACATTCGGAGTTGCTATAGCTCTGCTGATAATGCTCTATAAAAAATACAACACTCTTGAAGAAGATGAGATACTGGAAATTCTGAGGACTGAAGACGGATGATACAACACGCCCCTGTTCTTATCATAATACTACCCTTGATGGCCTCTCTTATCAATCTCATAATCGGGATGTGGAGAAAAAGGCTCTGTTATCCTTTAACGGTTGCCGCCCTCAGCGCTTGCGTACTTTTATCTTTTGCCATGCTGAACACAGTTATAGACCATGGCAACATTACCTACAGGCTTGGCGGCTGGGCCCCTCCCTGGGGGATAGCATATTTAATAGATCACCTCAACGCCTTCATGCTCGTTATTGTGTCCTTTATCAGCCTTGTCGTTGCCGTATATTCAAGAGTAAGCATTGAAAAGGATATGCCGAAAAAGATTAACCAGTTCTACACGCTCTTTCTCTTACTCGTAACCGGGCTCCTGGGGATATTGGCAACAGGTGACGCATTTAATCTTTTTGTCTTCCTTGAGATATCATCCCTTGCAGGATATGCCCTTATAGCAGTAGGTGATGATAGAGCACCTCTGGCGAGTTTTAATTATGTGATCATGGGTACCATTGGCGCCTGCTTCTATCTGCTTGGAGTCGGTTACCTTTATATAGCTACCGGCTCACTTAATATGGCTGACCTGTCCGGACTGCTGCCCGACCTGTATGGCTCCAAAGTAGTCATTGGCGCCTTTGCCTTCATGATGGTAGGAGTGGCCATAAAGATGGCCTTTTTCCCGCTGCATAAATGGCTGCCTGATGCATACACCCACGCACCATCGGCAGTAAGCGCTTTTGTTGCATCCGCAATGACCAAGGTAGGGGCATATGTAATGATAAGGATCATGTTTACGGTATTCAAGCCATATTTCTCTATAGAGGTAATACCGGCATCTGCCATACTCGGGTGGCTGGCCGTGGCTGCAATGCTTTTCGGCTGCATACGCGCCCTTGCCCAAACTGATGTTAAAAGGATGCTCTCTTATATCATCATTGCCGAGGTAGGGTACATAGTAATGGGCCTAAGTGTGGGCAACCGGATGGGTTTTCAGGGCGCGGTCCTCCATATTCTTAACGATGCATTTATGATGGCATGCCTGTTTTTGGCAGCCGGCGCGATTGAATATAAGACAGGCACAAGAAATGTACATAATTTCAGCAACCTTTATAAAAAGATGCCGGTTACCATTATTGCCTTTACAGTAGGCGGCCTGTCCATTGTAGGGATACCGCCTACATGCGGCTTTTTCAGCAAATGGTATTTAGTTCTTGGAGCGATCGAGTCCCAGCAATGGGTATTTGCAGCAACTCTGTTGATCAGCAGTTTATTGACTGCCGTTATTTTTTTTAAGATCCTGGTAAGAATATATTTTGGGAATTCAAATGAGAACGAATCCTCGAACCCTGTTTTTAATGAAGCCCCATTGAGTATGCTTTTTCCAATATGCATCATGGCTGCGGGGGTTCTGACTCTGGGTTTCTTTAGCGGCAAAATTATCTCCAGCGTAATTCAGTTTACTGTTCCGGGGAGCTTTTAAATGGAAACTGCAGTCATATATTCCATAAAACCATTATTAGCTATCTCTGTCTCTCTTATAGCTGGCCTACTTATTTTCCTGACCGGCGAGAGGTCAAGAAATCTCAGGGAATCATGGACAATCCTGGCCTCTGTTATTAAATTCACAATTATTGCCTCAATGGTCCCTTCCATTCTTGCAGGTAATGTAATTGAATATACCATCATTTCCATTGCACCCGGTATGTTATTACAGTTCAGAGTAGATGCCCTGGGGATCTTCTTTGCCATTACCGCTTCATTCCTCTGGATCATCACATCTTTTTATTCCATAGGTTATGTGCGAGCAATGAAGGAACATGCACAGACAAGGTATTTCATCTGTTTTGCCATTGCCCTGTCCGCAACTATAGGGGTGGCATTTTCCGCAAATTTATTCACAACATTTCTCTTCTATGAAATTATCACTCTCAGCACCTATCCTCTTGTTGCCCATAAAGAGACACCTGAGGCAATGAAGGGCGCGAGGAAATACGTTACATATTTATTAGGCACATCCATAGCCTTTCAGTTATTTGCGATATTTCTGACTTATTCAGCAGCCGGGACACTCGATTATTCGTATGCTGGAATATTTAACAGCGTCAGGGGAAATGGAGTAAGTGACACATTTTTAATTGTTACCTTCATACTATTCATGGCGGGCATTACCAAAGCAGGGATGATGCCCTTTCATTCATGGCTTCCGGCAGCAATGGTTGCGCCAACACCTGTCAGCGCTCTTTTGCACGCTGTTGCTGTCGTAAAGACAGGTGTTTTTGTTGTCGTAAAGGTAGTGCTCCATATATTCGGCATTAATCTGCTTTCTCAACTTGGACTCGGAACAGCTCTTGCCTACTTTGCCTCTTTCACCATAATAGTTGCATCAACCATTGCGCTGAGGCAGGACAACTTAAAGGCACGGCTTGCATACTCAACAGTAAGCCAGCTTTCCTATATCATACTCGGCGTTGCACTTCTTACGCCATCAGGCATTACAGGCAGCGTCATGCATATTGTGCTGCATGCTTTTGGTAAAATAAGCCTTTTTTTTGCGGCAGGAGCAATATATGTGGCTACACATAAGACAAAGGTGAGTGAACTTGATGGAATAGGGAAACAGATGCCTTTTACCATGGCGGCCTTTACATTAGGCGCCATCTCCATGATAGGCCTGCCGCCCCTTGGCGGTTTTCTGAGCAAGTGGTTTTTAGGTATCGGCGCCATCGAGGCAGGGCAGATACCGATTATTATTGTAATTGCAACAAGCACAATACTTAACGCATGTTATTTTCTGCCGATAATCTACCGGGCGTTTTTTAAAGAAGCTGCGGATTCAACTGATAAAACACCGTCAATAAAAGAAGCCCCTCCACTGATGGTAGGAGCGCTTGTACTGACCGCCTCAGGAGCTGTGGCGCTCTTCTTTAAACCGTCATTGTTTCTTGACCTTGCCAGAATGGTTACGGCAAGCGTAACTGGAGTAAATTGATTATGAAAAAAGAGAATGATTTCTTTGATAAACCGGGCAACATAAGGATGCTGAAAATACTCTCTTATATCTGCCTTGCCATAGTCGTTGTCGTAGATTTTTTTATACCACGCGACCATGGCCACTATCCATGGGACCAGGTCCCGGGCTTTTACGCCCTATTCGGACTTGTCGCGTGTGTCCTCATTGTTGTTATGGCTAAAACACTGGGGAAAAAGTGGCTAATGAAAAAGGAAGACTATTATGATTAACTGGATGCCGCCGGGACTTATCTTTATCTTAGGAGCATTCTTAATCCCGCTGCTTAAAGGAAGAATGCAGCAGGCATATCTCCTGCTTTTGCCTGTTCTGGCCGGTTTCATTCTGCTTAATATGCCTGAAGGCGCCGGCTATGTCATGAATTTTCTGGGTTATGAGCTGGTCCTTGCCAGGGTTGACAAGTTAAGCATGATATTTGGATATGTCTTTGTGATAGCGGCATTCATAGGGTTTACTTATAGTATTCATCTGAAAGAGTATGGACAGCATATCGCAGCATCTTTATATATAGGCAGTTCCCTTGGCGTTGTATTTGCCGGCGATTTTATCACACTCTTTATTTTCTGGGAGATAATGGCTATATCTTCCACTTATCTGATCTGGTCACGAAAGACAAAAGCATCTCAAGATGCTGGTTTCAGATATCTGTTAGTTCACATAGCAGGAGGACTCTCTCTTTTAATAGGCATCATTATAAATGTCGCTGAAACCGGCTCTACAGCATTCAACCTCATGGAACTAAGCGGTCTTGCCTCATATCTCATACTGATCGGATTTTTATTGAATGCCGCGGTCCCTCCTTTTTCAGCATGGCTTTCCGATGCTTACCCGGAAGCTACAATTACAGGCGCAGTGTTCCTGTCCGCTTTCACTACAAAGACTGCAGTATATGTGTTGATAAGGGGATTCGCAGGCACTGAAATCCTGATATGGATGGGAGCTATCATGGCATTCTATGGAGTTATTTTTGCCGTGCTCGCAAATGATATAAGGAGACTTCTTGCCTATCATATCATTAGCCAGGTGGGATATATGGTTGCCGGCGTGGGCATAGGAACTGCGTTGGCCCTTAACGGCTCCTCAGCTCATGCCTTTGCGCATATACTTTATAAAGGTCTGCTGTTTATGGGCGCAGGCGCTGTTTTGCATATGACCGGAAAGAGCAAGCTCACAGAGCTTGGCGGACTTTATAAAACCATGCCGATCACCCTTACGTTATACATGATAGGCGGATTGTCAATCTCTGCATTCCCCCTCTTTTCCGGTTTTGTCAGTAAATCAATGATAGTTACAGCCGCCGCTGAGAATCATCTGACTATAATCTGGTTAATACTTTCAGTCTCTTCAGCAGGAACGTTTCTTCACACAGGATTAAAACTGCCCTGGTTTACCTTCTTTGGTAAAGATTCAGGCATAAGGGCCAAAGAGCCGCCCATTAATATGCTCATAGCAATGGGAATCGCAGCTTTTTTATGTACCTTAATTGGAATATATCCTGATGCCCTTTATAATCTACTGCCTTTTGACGCGACCTATGCGCCCTACACTGCTGAGCATATTGTTTGGACATTGCAGATTCTGCTCTTTACAGGATTAGGTTTCTTTCTGCTTTTAAAACAGCTTGGGGGTGAACCGTATATCAGCATGGATACAGACTGGTTCTATAGAAAAGGGGCCAGGGCCTTTATGTGGTTTATAAACAATCCAATGGTGCGGTTAAGCTCAAAAGTTAACAACGTTGTTTTTGATATAATCCCATCATCTTTAATATGGGCAGTCAAAAACCCCTATGCTGTTATGAGGATTGCATCAGATACGGTGCTTTTACAGTTAAGCGGTCCGGATAAAAGAACGGAGATTCAGCAGAGGATAAAAAAGGAAAAAGATATGTACCCGGGGACCATAAACATATATCGGCCCGTAGGCCTGACGGTTCTATTGATAACACTGTTTTTGATGGCATATCTGCTGGTTTATTATTTAAAGAGTGGATAAGTTTATGGAACTAGTATAAAAATCTTATGACTTTAAAAAAGAAAATATTCCTTACTTCTTTCATAAGCTTTATAACCATATGCACCCTTGTTTTAGCCGGGTATGCCAATTTAATAAAAACTAAAAAAGAAATTCGTTTTCTCGAACTGTCTGATATTCTGAGCAGCAAATCTCTGCAGTTGCGGAGGCATGAAAAAAACTTTTTTCTCTACAGAGACATGAAGGAAATCAAAGATGTTCATGCTCATATAGAAGATTTGAAAGCAATTCTGAAGGATAGCACAACTACGTATAACACGGAGAACCTGCTGAATCTTAAAGTCAATATAGAGGAATATGAAGAGGTATTTAACCGGATTGAATTAATTGCAGGTAATTTCCAGAAAGAATTTGACAAGCTTAAGCCATTGTTTTCACAAAATCCTGGTCTGTTACAACTCACCGAATCCACTTATTTAGAACGTCCCCTCGTAAATGCAGAAATTCTGGAACAGCTTATTAGATTAAATAAAAATAATCCTGCAATCATAAATCTTCATGAATTAGATACTGAAATTATCGCCCTAAGGAAAAGCGGGGAAGAAATACTGAATATTTCCGAAGCGCTTGATAAATCAGCAAGAGAAAAGGTTGAAAAATATATAAGTTTTTTACATACCGTTGCAATATACCTGTTTCCTTTGTTCCTTCTTATTGGACTTGGCACTTCATTTATTATTAACCATGATATTCTAAGCCGCCTTAAAATATTAACAGAGGCAATTGAAAAAACAGGCACAGGGGAATTTTCAATGCTGACAATAACAATTCCGGCAAAACAGGATGAAGTGGGAGAATTAATTAGTAAAATGGAAAATGGCCTGATCACAAGAGACGATGAAATCAGGGATAAAAATGAGGAGCTGCTTCTGAGCAAAAAACTTGCATCTTTGGGGACGCTTGCATCCGGGGTCGCTCATGAGCTTAATAATCCCCTGAACAATGTTTATATGGCTGCACAGACATTATCAAGAAAGATTGACTATGAAATGTGCCCCAAAATAATTGATGAATCTATCGTAGATATTTTTACAGAGACACTACGGATGAAAAGGATAGTCAGCGATCTTCTTGAATATTCAAGACAAAGAATCCCCGAATCTGAATTGATCAATATAGTCGATTTCATAGGTGATCTGTTCCAACGTATGAAGGCCAACGGGGTGATGGCCGATGTAAAATACATTGTCACAGGTAATGAAGACATAAAAGTCTATGCAGACAGTGGGCTTTTAGAGCAGGTTTTCATTAACCTCTGCGGTAATGCTGTAGATGCAATGGAGGGCAATGGAACTTTAGAGATCATAATAAACAGGGTCGGACCAGTTGTGCAGATTAAATTTACCGACACAGGTAAAGGCATCCCTTCGGAGGATATTCCCAAGATCTTTGATCCCTTTTTTACTAATAAGGAGAAAGGGACCGGTCTGGGACTGGCAACAGTTTACAGTATAATAGAGAGTCACAATGGAAAGATTGTGGTGACGAGCGAGCCTGATAAAGGCACTACATTTATAATTACTTTACCGGGAGAATAATGGCTATTAATATCTTGATTGCTGAAGATGAAGAAATTACAGTGAAACACCTCGTTTATGCACTGGAGGATGAAGGTTATAGTGTAACAAGCGTTAACAACGGCGCAGATGCATTTAAAAAGATCCAGCAGGAATCATTTGACCTTCTTATCGCTGACATAAAAATGCCCGGAATGGATGGCTTAACACTTTTCAATAAAGTAAAAGATAATTATCCGGCAATGGAAGTAATCATAGTAACAGGTTTCGGAAGCATACAATCTGCAGTTGATGTGATGAGAAAGGGGGCCGCTGATTACATTACCAAACCGTTTAATGTTGACGAGATTCTTTTAAAGATAGATAAGATTAAGGAAATAAAAAGACTGGAAAAAGAAAACATGGCCTTAAAAGTCTCTCTGGGACTGGGAAGAGACACGTCTATAGTAGCAAAAAGCCTGATGATGAAAAAGGTCATTGAAATTATTAGCAGCATTATGAATTCTGACTGCAACGTTCTTCTTACAGGAGAAAGCGGGGTCGGCAAAGGCATGGTGGCCAAGCTCATCCATTATTCAGGCTTAAGGAAAGACAGTCCCTTTTTAGCGGTGAACTGTGCGACCTTTACGGAAGAGCTGCTGGCAAGTGAATTGTTCGGTCATGAGAAGGGTGCCTTTACCGGGGCCATTGCGAAGAAGCAGGGACTCATCGATATTGCCCATAAAGGCAGTCTGTTTCTGGATGAGATAGCGGAGATGTCACCAAGCCTTCAGGCCAAATTTTTAAAAGTCCTGGAGGACCGGGAATTCATGAGGGTCGGAGGGGTCAAACCCATCAAAGCAGATGTCAGATTTATAGCTGCAACAAACCAGAATATAAATGTCCTTGTATCGGACGGCAGGTTCAGGGAGGACTTATATTACAGATTAAACGTTATGGACATTTACATCCCTCCCCTCAGGGAGAGACGGGAAGACATTGTCCCGCTGAGCAAGCATTTTCTGAATAAGCAGGCCAGGAAGGCGAACAAAAAGATAAAGGATATCAGCAAGGAATCTTTAGAAGTGCTCATGTCATACGGATTTCCCGGCAACGTGAGAGAACTGGAAAATATTATCGAACGTGCCGTAATCCTGGAAAAAACATCGCAGATCACTCCGGCAAGTCTTCCTCAGACCATCAAGCTGTTTCAGGTTGAATCCATTGATCCCAACAGGATTAAAAAGCTTAATGAAATCGGTAAAGACTATGCAGAGAAAGTGCTTGAGCATGTTGAAGGCAATAAATCAAAGGCCGCGGAAATGCTCGGCATATCCCGAACAAGCCTCTGGCGCATACTCAATAATAACTAATATCTCCCACTTCACAAACAGTTAACACCTGTTCACCACTGTTCATATCTGAAACATCTTTTTCACTGACCCGCCATCCTATTATCTTTAATTTCAACACGTTAAGAACTGGCACGCTTCTTGAAGTTACTATAGACAAAGCTCAATAAAAGGAGGTCTCAAACATGAGAGAAAAACTTTTATTTGTAACCAAAGGCGGTAAGGATTTTGATAACGGCTTTTCTTATGTTGCTGAACTCGCAAGAACACTCAAAGCGGATGTATCGATTCTCATGATTTATAACAGGCGGGTGATCGATGCCTATGAAGACATTATGACCGCAGCAGTCTTCGCCGAGGCAGGTGAGTTTCACACGGCAAAAGACATTTTGCATGAGAAGGAGAACGAATTAAAGGCCGCTGCAGAGCAGAATCTTAAAGAATTGTCGATCACGTATGGCATGTCCTCTGATATCGACTATCACATTCGCATCGGCGACGTACTGTCTAATTTAAATGAGTTTCAGAAAAATACTCCGAATATAAACATGATTCTTATCAGCCCGAGTCTTTCAAAGAGTAAAAAAGAAATCGATCTGAACAAATTAATCAAAAAAATATCAAAACCCATCGTCACTATTTCACAGCCCGCGCAGGCCGGTGCGTAGGGCATGCTATAAAAAGGAGGACGTTAAATGAACTTTTTTAAAAAAATAGCAGACAGATTTGAAAATGCCATGGTTGCAGTGACATTTGCCGAAGCAGGAGAATTTGAAACAGCGAGAAAGATACAGGAAGAAAGCCGTCAAAAGAAACCACGCTCAAAGCAGCGCAGGAAGACCCTGCGGCCTGTAACTGCGCGATAAGTAAAATCATCATTCGTAACAGATAAAAACATTTTAAAAGCTACGGAGGACACAATGAAAAGAATACTACAGAAATTTGAAAATGTCATGTCGGCGATCACCTTTGCTGAAGCAGGTGAGGATAAAATTGCCCTCGAATTATTAAATGAGCAAATCCCGTCAGAAACAGTGTCAAAAGTCAAAAAGGAAAGCTTCGTCGAAAAGACCATGGAGGCGATAACATTTGCAGAAGCAGGTGAACATGAGCACGCAAAGGAGCTCATGAAGGGCGAGTCCTTCCCTAAAGAAAAACTGCTTGTTGTCGGCAGCGAGGAAGGCTTTTCAGAAAGACTGGTAGATCATGCCATAAATATGGCTAAGAGAATGGGATACGAAATTGCGGCAATAAATGTCATTCCCGTCGGCATGCGGATATTCTCAGTCCTGCATGATAAGGTCAAAGATGAACTGAAAGGGAAAACGGAAAAGGAAGCAGAAGCGTTCAGCTCAAAAGCATCAGAGATGAAAATCCCCTTCACACACACGGTGAAATTCGGCAATCTCGACAAAATTGTCAAGGAAGTAAGCAGGGAGTGCAAGGATACCCTGTTTATCGTCACAGAACCGGAACATGTTTCCGATGACTCAAATGCGGCCATCCCGGTCTATTGCATTGCATAAGCTTCATAAATCATAGAAATAAAATAAATATGAGGAGGATAAACATTAATGCTCACAGTTGACATGATGATAGTAATTGCCGTGATTATAGCTGCGGTCTTTCTTTTTATCGTTGAGTGGGTCAGAGTTGATGTGGTTGCGATAATTGTAATGATTTCCCTGCCTCTGCTCGGACTGATCAGCGGTCAGGAAGCATTCGTAGGATTCAGCAGTAACGCCGTCATATCCATAATGGCTGTAATAATAATAGGCGCGGGACTTGACAGAACAGGTATCATGAACAAAGTTGCCAAGCCCATAACAACGCTTGCAGGCGACAGCATACCCCGCTTAATAACTCTTGTGTCTGCGACAGTTGCGGTTATTTCTTCTTTTATGCAGAACATAGGGGCCGTTGCCCTTTTCCTTCCGGCAACGCAGAGGGTCTGCAAGAAGATGAACATATCGCCGTCCAGAATACTCATGCCAATGGGATTCCTTGGAATAATAGGAGGCTGTCTTACACTTGTGGGATCGAGCCCTCTGATCCTTTTAAATGATCTAATGGCCCCCAGTAATCTGAAACCCTTCGGACTCTTCGATGTCACACCGATAGGGATAGCGCTTGTCGTTGCAGCGCTGATCTACTTTGTGATTTTCGGCAAATATGTCCTGCCCAATAGAGGCGAAACAGAAAAGACAGACGGCGGCATAGATCTTGGCAAGATCTATTACTCTGCCAGCGGCCTAAGCGAGCTTGAGATTCCTTCGAATTACAAGCTGGACCAAACCCTGGAACAGATGGCCCTCAGGCCTAATTACCTTGTATCTGTAGTGGCCATTGCAAAAGGGGAAAAAGGACAAAAGATCTTTGCACCTGATAGGGACCTGCCCCTCTATCCAAATGACTACATTGCAGTTGTTGGAGTAAGAAAGAACGTAGAAAAGTTTGCCAGTGACTATGGTTTCCGGCTTCACGATAAGCTTGAAATATT
>PIVU01000455.1 GCA_003354025.1 Nitrospirota bacterium | reverse complement strand
GATCTTGGAGTCATCGACGAAATAATCCCCGAACCCCTCGGCGGTGCCCATCGCCACATTCAGGAAACTGCTGATTCAATCGCAGAAACTCTTAAGCGGTATATTGATGAGTTGAGAGATAAGCCTTTTGATGTTCTGCTTGAGGAGAGGTATCAGAAGTTTCGGTTGATTGGGGGGCTGCAGGATAAAGAATAGGGTTCCAGAAGCCAAGGGTTCTAGAGGAACGGATTTAAAAGCATCGCTTCACTTGATATCAGTATACACTCAACATCTCTGAAACTATTTACAGCTCCTTTTCATTAATGTCTGCAAGTTTCATAATCGATCGAAGCAGTCCTACTTTCAAATCTTTATTGCTGTGAACAGGCACGCTTATGCGTTCGTTTCTGCCTGCCTTCATAAAAACATGATGACTACCATGTATTTTTTTTAACGTCCAGCCCTTTTTCTCTAAGACACTGCACAACTGCTTCCCTGAGATGCTTTTCATATGGCTATTTCAAGCACCTTATCGTCCGGCTTCAATTCTACATCTTCAGTATCTACAGATAAACAGGCTTCAATTGCTTCATAGATATTCTGCAATAGTTCGTCCCAGGTATCACCCTGTGTGTGACAGCCAGGCACAGCAGGCACTTCAGCCCAGTAGCCGCCTTCTTCAGCGTTATGTATAACTACTTTTAATTTCACAGCAAATACCTCCTTGGTTTATAAACGTTATTATATCAATAAAGGTTCCTTTTTGCCCTGCTATTTTTTACTTGTCTAACAACGGGTAGTGTAGGAGGTGTCAGATTCATTATAGATGACTTCCAAAGACCTTCAAGATCTTCAAGACCTCGGAATAATCGACGAAATAATCCCCGCCCCCCTCGGCGTCGCCCACCGCCACATTCAGGAAACTGCTGATTCAATCGCAGAAGCTCTCAAGAGGTATATTGATGAGTTAAGAGAAAATTCATTTGATGTTTTGCTTGAGGAGAGGTATCAGAAGTTTCGGTTGATTGGGGGGCTGCAGGAAGAAGGGGCCTAGGGGAACGGTATTTACAAACAAGGCTCTTTCATCGCCTCTCGGTACAAGATTGTTTAATTGATAATTTCAAAGAGTTCTAATTTCACTTTATATATAGCAATTTTACTATTCCTGGCATTCACAATTAAATTGTCAATACTTTTTTTTACTAGTTTGTCAATTCCTATCCCTACCCCCTTAATGCAGATTTAAAGTAACATATTAATATTGCATTACCAGATTAATCCTGTTATGCAGAATAGTCTATCTCTTGCCGCCTTACTATAACAATCTTGGTAAAAGGATCACTAAATCCCCAAAAGTTTATTTCATGTGACCGGCCCAAGAAAGCGATACCAGTTTCAAAGTTAGGCATTTTCATGCGGCAGCACCTTTGCTGAGCCGCTCTTGTTTAGCAAATACTTCTGGTGTTTTTCCTCTTAACGATCCAT
>PIVU01000454.1 GCA_003354025.1 Nitrospirota bacterium | reverse complement strand
GATTCTACCGATTTCAAGGCAATCCCCGGCCATGGTATCAGGGCAGTGATTGACAGTAAAAATGTACTGCTTGGCAATGCTGACTTTATGAATGATGAAGGCGTTGCTCTGAAGGAACTTGAGGGTGAATCCGAAAGACTTGCCAGTGAAGGGAAGACCCCCATGTATGTTGCGGTTGATAAAACAGCAGCGGGAATTATCGCGGTAGCCGATACCTTAAAAGAAAACTCTTTGCCGGCAATCAAGGCCCTTGGCAAACTTGGTGTTGAGACAATAATGATAACAGGTGACAACCGCAGAACTGCTGAAGCCATTGCAAAACAGGTTGGTATAGACAGGGTCCTGGCAGAGGTGCTGCCTGAAGATAAGGCCAAAGAAGTGAAGCAGCTTCAAGCGGAAAATAAGGTGGTAGCAATGGTCGGAGACGGCATTAATGATGCACCGGCTCTTGCGCAGGCTGATGTGGGAATTGCCATTGGAACAGGGACTGATGTTGCAATGGAGGCATCGGATATTACATTAATAGGCGGAGACCTCAAGGGTGTTGTGGCATCAATAGCATTGTCAAAGGCCACAATCAGAAATATCAAACAGAATCTCTTCTGGGCATTTGCTTACAATACAATATTAATTCCAGTGGCAGCAGGCATTCTTTTCCCATTCTTCGGAATATTGCTTAATCCCATGTTTGCTGCAGCGGCAATGGGGATGTCTTCTGTTACGGTTGTTACAAATGCGCTGCGGTTAAGAAATTTTAAGTTTAGTTTGTAATTCCACTTCACGATGATTCGGATAATAGAAAGGAGATTGCTATGCCATACGTAAATATTAAAATTGCTCAGGGAGGCACGACAGCGGAACAGAAAGAGGAGCTTATCAAGGGCGCAACTCAACTGCTTTTTGATGTTCTCGGCAAGCCGCACAAATCCACATATGTTGTCATAGACGAGATTAATACTGACAACTGGGGTGTTGGAGGAGAGTCGCTGACTGTTATAAGAAAGAAGTAATAGAGCTGGATTTATCTGTATTACAATTTATCCTGGCAGGTTTGCTTAATTTATGATAACTGCGGTGTTGCTCTATTCCCACTATGCCCGGACTCGTACCTGGCAAGCTCCGGATATTGATCAGGCATTACCGCAACTGCATGGCGCTCCAGTTTCTGAACAGCTGCCCATGAGTAATCCTGCTTTTCAAGAGCGTTGACCTGTTTTGAAAGAGTGATATTACCAACTGCGGATATCAAAGCACTACAATACCTTTTGCAGGTTAAACAGCTGACTCCTATAATTACCATAGGAATCATAAACAGATAGTATAAGGGCATTATTATTTTGACTCGTAATATATTCATGCCTCCTGTTAATAGCGTTATGTTTATATTCGGCATTTTCACCTTTATTCTTTAGAATAATACTGTTACTAACAAATTTTGGGAGAATACCCCCCCTGGAAATTGTGCCAACTTTAACTG
>PIVU01000453.1 GCA_003354025.1 Nitrospirota bacterium | reverse complement strand
CAAACTGGGCCATGTCTTTTTCGGTGGCGAAGACTGTGGTTCCTACGCTGATAATTTTATAACAACTCTTCGTTCTGAAAATTGGCTTGTTGCTGGTGTGAATGCTCGTGATGCAAAAAACTACCGTGAAAATATGCAAGCCAGCACAGATTGTCTTGATCTGTTGGGGATCGGCAAAATGCTCCTCAATTGCAGAGGAAACTGCTCTCCTGCTCAATCCGGCATCTATTGGAATTTACGAATGCTTGTTCGGCAAAGGCGAAAACTTGTAAATATGACAACAGGAGTAAAAAATAGAATTCATACTGTTGTTGATCGAATTTTCCCTGGTTTTTTAGATGAAGGGAAGAGCGGAGTTATCCCATTTTCAAAATGTTCATTATTATTAATGGAAGATCGATTCAGCCCACATCAAATTCGCCGGCGCCGGTGTTCTACCTTGACCAAATTATTCAGTCGCCAAGGAGCACAACATCCAGATCGACAAGCTGAAAGACTTCAAAAATATGCTTCTCAAGTCCTAAGACCACCTGCGCAATCTGTTGTTACTTTGCAAGTTTCATTGAAGCAGCAAGTCAAATTATTTTCTTGCATGAAAGAAAGCATTCAGCACCTGGAAAAAGAAATTGCTGAGATTTTAGCCCAAACTCAAGGAGCTTTTCTGACCAGCGTTCGGGGAATTGGAATCGTTTTAGCCGCAGGTGTAAGTGCAGAAATTGGGGATCCCAATAAACAGAAGTCTATAAATGATTTAATTTCATATTCTGGAATTATCCCAAGGGTCAAGCAAACCGGTGGTCCTCAAGGAAAAACTCAAATCAAAAAAGTCGGAAAAAGATGTAATCGTATTCTGAAAGATTATGTTGTCCAATCAGCTTCTCACATAGGCAAACATGGGCCGGATGAATTAATGTCAGATTACAAAAGGCGTGATGCACAAGGTCAACATGCAGATTTTGGAATGGCGAGAAGATATCTGCGTATGGCACTATGCCTGATGCGAAGCCATCAAACTTATTTGCCAAAAAAATACCGGAATGGAAAAATTAAGATGGAAGAGCGGGCTGGATACTATCTAACGGCCTGGCCCAAGCTTCACGCGAAATGGCAAAAAGCAAATGCATTGGAGATTGCATTTGAAAAAGACATGCCTTTAGGCCAATGGCGCAACATGATACAGGAGCTTTATGAAATAGAACTCAAATTATAAATACAAGCTGGATTTAATCCTTTCGGTTTAAGATTTTATAAATTTGCGGACTGGATGGCTTTGACTAAACTGCCGCAGTACTCCAGGTATAATGGACGTTAATGACGGCTTATTAAGAATGCCTTACCGTGTCCGCTCCAATATTTTAATTATGGCTCAAAGGTGCTCTGATCCTTTATTTTATTCTAAGAGATCTTGTCATACCAGTTTGCCAATTTTTGGACATTTGGGCATGGTTTTCCACCGGTAACGCAGAATTTTAGAGATCT
>PIVU01000197.1 GCA_003354025.1 Nitrospirota bacterium | reverse complement strand
GACATGACCGATGAGATGCTTGAGATGGCAAGGGTCGGTGCAAAGAAGGTTGCTGATGTCCTTGGCTTCGATATTGTAGAGTTCAGGACCGGAAATATTATGGAGATGCCTATTGAAGACAACTCCGTTGATCTTGTTATCTCCAATTGTGTTATTAACCTTACGGAAGATAAAGCTAAAGTATTGGAAGAAATATATCGTATATTAAAACCAGGTGGACGGTATCTGATATCGGATATTGTATCTGATAAGCCTGTACCGGGATACCTGAAGAGAGACAAGGAAATGTGGAATGCCTGTCTCTCCGGCGCACTGACAGACAAGGATTTTACAGCAGTGGCAAAGGACGCCGGGTTTGCAAGTGTCAAAATGACGAAAAACTACCTGTATAAAAAGGTAGAGTTTATTGAATTTTATTCAATTACTCTGACAGGTAATAAACCTAAAAAAACTGTTAGCTGCGGATGTTCATGCAGTTGAAAAGAAGAAAATTCAGGAAAAGAGGTAGGGACTTATGAGAGTAACTTTAGTTAATGCTCAGGTATTAGACGGTAATAATGTTGTTCCCCCGTTAGGACTGTTATATATAGCTGCTGTACTGGAGAAGGCGGGGCATGCAATACAGATATTTGATGCTGACCCGGAATTCCAGGAATCAATGATTAAGGAGATAAAGGATTTCGGCCCCGAGCTTATAGGCCTCAGCTTTCTGACGGTAGCATATGAAAGGGCGTTTAACCTTTGTAAAACTCTGAAAAAAGAACTGCCTGACGTTAAATTTTGTGCAGGAGGCGTGCATACTACTGTTAAACCTCAGGATACGTTGAAAGAGATGGACCTGGACTTCATTGTTGTTGGAGAAGGTGAATTAACAATGGAGGATGTTTGTAACAGGCTGGATAAGAAAGAAAGCATTAATGATGCAAAAGGTATTATGTACCGTGAAAACGGAGAAGTTGTGGAGAATGAACGGCGCGAGTTGATTCAGGACCTCGACTCCATTCCCTTTCCTGCCAGGCATTTAATTGATATGGCCCCCTATCTTAAACCGCCGGGGATTATCAGAGGATACGCTGAAAAAAACCAGACCACAATTGTTACTAGCAGAGGATGCCCGTTTAAATGTATTTACTGCGGAAGTCATAATATTTTTGGCAGGAGGACAAGAAGGCGTTCAGTTAAAAATGTTGTTGATGAGATAGCGCACTTGAAAAAGACGCTTGATATCAGAGGCGTATATTACTGCGATGATACTTTTACTCTAAGTTCGAAGTGGGTCAAGGAATATTGCAAGGACCTAAACAGCAGGGACTTCGAAATCAAGTGGGGCTGCCAGTCAAGGGTTGACCAGACTGACAGGGAACTTATGCAGACGATGAAGGGCTCAGGACTTGTACAGCTTGATTTTGGTGTTGAGAGCGGTTCTGAAAAGATCCTCAAGGTCCTCGGAAAAGGCGGAGCAGGCGACAGGACTTCACAGATAAAACAGTCCTTTGCTCTGTGCAAGGAGTTGGGTATCAGAACACTGGCAACATTCATTATAGGCAATCCCGAAGAGACCAAGGCGGACATTGATGAGAGTTTCCAGGTGGCAAAAGATATTCAGGCGGACTATACCGCATTTTATTTTCTGACTCCATATCCTGGAACTGACATTTATGATATGGCTATTGAAAAAGGCTGGCTTGACCCGAATATACCTTTCTCTGAGATTTGGGCGCACAGACAGCCCGAGCTTCCTTTGATGGCGATTACATTCGGCAAGGAGGAGCTCAGGGATATCCGGAAAAAGCTCCAGAACCATTTCTTTAAGAAGAACTATCTGAGCGGCGCTACAGGGAATATTAGTTTTTATTCCATCCTTTCAACCATACTGTTCAGGCATCCCACAGTTTTCCTGACTGCATTTGGAAGGTTTCTGCGCACCGGCAGAATAGACTATATTGTTGAAACATTGAACGCAGAGTACTGGAGGATGAAAAAGTACGAAGGCGCATAGAGTTTTAGAGTATACAGAATAGAATTGTCTTCAAGAGAGCGCTGCGAATGCAGCGCTCTCTTTTTATTTATTGATGATAACTTCGATAGGTACTGGTGTAAAAGTCAGAATGAATATAATAAGAGAGACAATGCCTACAAGTTTTCTCCGCAAGTCCAGTTGTATGTCAGGATAGACAACCGGAGGGTGTTTGTAGCCGACTATAATCATTAAGACGGCCCAGACAATCCATCCCGCCCAGAATTTTATTCCCAGTATGATAAGCACCGGAATCATTATCTTTGCAATCAGTCCATGTTTTTCACCGAACAGTGCATAAGATATGTGTCCTCCATCTAGTTGTCCTACAGGAAGCAGGTTAAGCGATGTCACCAGAAAACCAACCCATCCGGCGAATGCTATTGGATGAAGCATTACAACGTAATGGTCAGTATTGATATTGAGTATCATTTTCCCGAGGAGTACAAAGAGAAGAGATTCACCGAAGACAAGTCCGCCGGCTTGGTTATGAAATTCATCTAGCGGTATGACTTTTGAATAACTGAGGCCTATAATTATTGCAATTACAGCTACTATAAACCCACCGATTGGGCCGGATGCTCCTATGTCTATAAGTGCCCTTCTGTCATATATAGGAGGTTTCATTTTGATTATGGCACCAAAAGTTCCTATGAGATGGGGGGCTGGAATGAAGTAGGGAAGTGATGCTGAAACGTTATGTCTTCGGGACATGAAATAGTGCGATAATTCGTGTGTCAGTAAAATAAGAAGCAATGTTATGGAAAATGGTAGTCCAACGTAGATTCGTTCCGGTTCTTCCCATGGGATTACTCCATTCTGCAAAGCTCCAGCAAGGAGTGTTGTGAGAAAAGTAGCAATAAAAAGCAGTATGTGAAGTCGTGTTAGTTTATGAGACATGGTGCCCCGTTTTGTACCTGACAGCAAGGACTTTTATTAAAAAATAACTGATTATTGCTGAAATAATACAGATGATAAATGACCCGACAAAGAAAGATTTAATAAGGGGCATAAGTTTATTGACAACAATCAGAAAATTATCCATATCAGACATAGTGCCTATAATGTGAGAAAGACTCATTCTTGCCCAGTCAACTTCAGGCAGTACCTGTTCTATTCCCAGAAGCTTAGCTCCAAGCCAGGCGCAGAATGAAGAGAGAGGTACTATAGTCCACGGGTTGTTTACGCTGACTCCAATAACTGTAATCAGTTTATTTAAACGAAAAAGCCAGGCCAGCATTATTCCACCAATATAGTGAAGACCAAGGAACGGAGAAATTCCCATAAAGACGCCTACGGCGAATGCCAGGGCGATGCGGTGCGGGGATTCCTTTACCTGGAATATTCCCCTGAATTTATCTCTGAAATAGCTCATGAAGATGTAAAAGGATTCGAGGGTCCAAATGAAAATTAATAGAATTATAACTATTCAATTCTATTCCCTTGACTATTACGGGCCGTATTATCGAAGTGATCATATCCCTCTGGTTTAAATGTTGATCTTTTGCCGCTGCTGTCTATAATGTATCGGCCTTTTTTAATTATTTCACCAATTTTAATAGCCTTTATTTTGTTATTTTCCGGGGCCGTAAAAAGCAATGCATAGTCTTCACCGCCTTTTAAAGCGAAGAGATACGGATCAATACCAACTTTTTTTGCAGAAATAGTCAGTTCTTTGGATAATGGGATTCTTTCTTTATAAATCATAGCGCCTACCTTGCTCTTATCGCAAATATGGCTTAAATCTATCAGCAGACCGTCACTGATGTCTATCATGGATGTTAATGCCGGCACAGTTCCCAACGGAGCAGGATCAGGCATTAAGTGCTTTTTAATAACTCTTAAGCCTGGCGAAGAGGGAGTGAACTTATGAACTCTTTTACGTCTTTTATTAAGCAGCTTCAGTCCCATAGCCGAATCTCCCAGTGTATTTGTAACATAGATTGAATCTCCAACCCTTGCTCCTGACCGTGTTACAAAGTGCCTGGCATTTCCAGTTAGCGTACCGCTTAATACAAGGCCCTGCAGTGACGCGCATGTGTCTCCGCCTATGATTGAAACATTATATTTATTTGCAATTTTTAATATGCCGGAATATAGATCTTCGATATCTTTGGCGTTGACAGTGTCGGGGACTCCAATGGATACTATGAAGTGTTCCGGCTTTCCTCCCATTGCAAGAATATCACTAATATTAACTGCAAGAAATTTGTATCCAAGTTGATGAAAGGTGGTGAAAGAAAGATCAAAATGAACACCCTCAATCATCATGTCAGATGTTATCAGTGTATGGTCTTTTTGTGCAGTAACTGCAGCTGCATCATCGCCGATTCCCAGAAGTACACTGGAATTGGTATTGCGGCATTGGCTCTGAATACTATTTATGAGGCCGAATTCGCCGAGCTTTGAAAGTTTACTTGATTTAGCAGCCATACGGTTTCGATTCATTCTCATTATGCGTTAGCCGGCTATTACGGAATTATAATATTTCAAGAACGGAAAGGGCGATAGAGTAAAAAGGTAATGAGCAGTAACCAATAATTTTCATCAGGGTGAGTTCCGCTGACTATTATCAATATACTGCCTCGAGTGATGCTCGTTACCAGTGCCGGTTTAGCGGCTCTTTCTTTTCGCTGGTTTTCTTTTTAAGGCATTTTTCAGGACCTCATCCATAGTTTCTACAGGAATAAACTTCATATCCTTCTGAATGTCCTTGGGTATTTCCTCAAGGTCCTTTTCATTCCTCTTGGGAATTATGATAGTGTTAATGCCCATTCTTTTTGCTGCAAGAGTTTTTTCCTTTAATCCGCCTATCGGCAATACACGGCCGCGTAATGTTACTTCACCAGTCATTGCAATATTCTTGTGAATTGCTCTTCCTGTGAATGTGGAGGCAATGGCGGTAGCCATTGTAATGCCGGCAGAAGGACCGTCTTTAGGAATAGCACCGGCAGGTACGTGTATATGGATGTCATTAGTTGAGAACATGCTATTGCTTATACTGAGTGATTTTGATTTTGATTTGATATAACTCAGTGCGGCATGAGCTGACTCCTTCATGACGTCGCCAAGCTGTCCCGTAAGCGTAAGACCTCCCTTGCCCTTCATTATCAGTGACTCAATATAAATAATATCGCCGCCTGTTTCCGTCCAGGCAAGACCGGTTGAAACCCCGATCTCATCCTTCTGAATTTCCTCTTCAGGGAGGTACTTGGGAACTCCGAGATATTTGGACAGGTTGCTCGGTGTAATCGAGTATTTTTTATCTTTACCTTCAGCGATTTTTCTTGCCACCTTCCTGCAAAGATTGGCGATTTCACGTTCAAGATTTCTGACGCCCGCTTCCCTTGTATAGTGAGTAATGACCTGAAAGAGTGCATCATCGTTTATTCTGAAGTTTTTATCGCTAATACCATGTTCCTTCACTTGTTTGGGAATAAGGTAAATTTTTGCTATTCCGGCTTTTTCTTCAGCTGTGTAGCCGGATAAGTACAGAACTTCCATTCTGTCTCTTAAAGGGGATGGAATGGGATCCATCTGATTTGCTGTAGTTATAAACATTACATTGCTTAAATCAAAAGGCACTCCGAGGTAATGATCGGCAAATGAATTATTCTGTTCAGGATCCAATACTTCCAAAAGGGCTGAAGCAGGGTCGCCCCTGAAGTCCATCCCGATTTTGTCGACTTCATCAAGCATGAATACGGGATTATTAGTCCCGGCGGTTTTAATGCCTTGAATGACACGGCCTGGCATTGATCCGACGTAAGTCCTTCTATGCCCTCTTATCTCTGCTTCGTCTCTCATTCCACCAAGGGACATCCTGTAAAATTCGCGGCCCAGCGATCTTGCGATGGATTTCCCGAGAGAAGTTTTTCCAACTCCAGGAGGTCCTACAAAACATAGGATCGGACCTTTCATTTTAGGGTTGAGTTTTCTTACACCGAGATATTCCAGAATGCGCTCTTTGACCTTTTCGAG
>PIVU01000452.1 GCA_003354025.1 Nitrospirota bacterium | reverse complement strand
GTTCATCGGGAATATAATTGGAAGTTCGTTCATAAGTCTCCTCTGAAAAATGAAATTAATGATAATCCAGCATGCGTCACCATGTCAACCTACAAATTTGTAAATTACAATTTCTTATAGTGCTGTTTGGACAAAAAAAAGGCCTGGTTTATTAACCAGGCCTTTTCTTTTATAATTAATCCGGCAGCTACTTACTTTCCCAGGGCTTCGCGGCCCAAGTATCATCAGCCATGGAGGGCTTAACTTCCGTGTTCGGAATGGGAACGGGTGTGACCCCTCCGGTATTACCACCGGAAATTTATCGTGTCCGGACAATAATCATATATCATTTCAAATCTAAAAAGCAAGGGGTTAATTATAAAAAGTTTATAAAAGGGCATTTTGTTGTGCCTGCCCTATATTTTCCTAGCCCTTATGTAATCTTTGCTTGAATAATAATGATAACAGGGCAGGCACAAGACCTGCCCCTACGGCATAGCAATATTGCGTGTATAAAGAATAAAGGGATTAAATAGAAAAGAATAAGAAATGGTGGAGGTAAACGTCGGAGGTCTGAAAGACCGGAGAATCGTATCGATGGATCGAACCGATGACCTGTCGATGCGACCGCTCTCCCGAGCGCCGGATCATCGGGCAAAAAAAAGAGAAATGGTGGAGGTAAACGGGATCGAACCGATGACCTCCTGGTTGCAAACCAGGCGCTCTCCCAGCTGAGCTATACCCCCGTTATTTCTATTAACAATGAATTATAAAATAAATCTGCCTAAATGTAAATCATGGTGGGCCTAGATAGATTTGAACTATCGACCTCACGCTTATCAGGCGTGCGCTCTAACCAACTGAGCTATAGGCCCTGAAAAATCTGAATAATAAAGATAACTGATGTAAAGTCATATTGTCAATAAACCTTCACTTTTCCATGCATTGCACGATGATACGCATTTAATGCTGATAGTAATAGTATGTGTTAACTATGAATAAGATAAGAAGAATTATCTTTAGTGAATATTGCCGTGAGCCGAGCATACCTGTTATTTGGCATTTTTATCAGAATTTATATCCGGTTTTGATTCAGACAGGATTTCAGAGAGTTCCTCATCAATATCTGAAATCTCGGGAAGGATTAAGTTCCCCTCTTCGTCTTTTTGAATGCTAGTAATGCCCGGATGTGTTTTTTCAAGCTGGTGAAGCTCATTTGCCTGACGTTTAACTGTTTTTAGAAGCATCCTGTTTTCTTCTTCCAGGTCATACTTATCAAGTGCTGAACGAATAGCGAGCTTTAACTCTATATCGTCCCAGGGTTTGGAAAAGAATCTGTAAATCTCACCGTTGTTGACAGCTTTCATTGCAGCTTCTATGCTGGCATGTCCGGTAAGCATGATTCTGATAGTTGCGGGGTAGAGTTTTTTAATCTCAAACAGGAAATCACTTCCTGACATTTCCGGCATCTTTTCGTCTGAAATAACAAGCTTTACTGCATTCCC
>PIVU01000196.1 GCA_003354025.1 Nitrospirota bacterium | reverse complement strand
GCAGATGATACGCCTCCTGTAGGACTTGCGGCTTATGCAGCAGCGGCAATCGCAAAGTCACCTCCCATCATGACAGGTATTCAGGGGTTTTTATACGACATACGGACAGCAATGATTGCATTCATGTTTATTTTCAATCACGACCTGATACTGCATAATATAAACAGCTGGGGCCTGGGGATTCTTATATTTTCGATGGCATGCATTGGGAATTTTGCGTTTGCCGCCGCCACACAGGGTTGGTTTTTGTGTAAGAACAGATGGTATGAAATCCCCTTTCTGCTGATTGTTACTTTTATCATGATGCAGCCGGCAACCGTGGCAGGGTGGTTGGAGATCGAGAATAAATATTTGGTGTACCTTGTAGGGCTTTTCATAATCAGTCTGATATATTTTATACAGTCAGAAAGGAAGAGAAGTAAAAGGACAATTACGAATTACGAAAACAATTAAAGTCATTAAGATAAAATATGATTGGTGCGATGGGGAAGCTTACGAATTAGTAAATATTTCAGGAGGAATATAAATATGTCCAAAGATAATTTCAGCTGCAGCCTTTGCAGTAAGACATGGCAAAAGAGTGGTTCTACAAACTGCTGGAGTACTGATCCGTCAAAGAGTCCTCCTAAGCCCGCTTATTGCCCTGCCAATGATCATACTGACCTGATTGAAGAGGCCTTTGAACTATATAAAGGAGATAGTGAAGATGCTCGAATAGCTGATGTGGCTACAAGGGTTGAAGGACTTTGCTATGAGTCGGAACCGGGAAGTGATGTGATCAATGCCCGCTGGACCCGTGTTGAAGATACTATAGCGTTTGCAAAGCTTATGGGTTATAAGAAAATCGGGATCGCAACCTGTATCGGTCTATTGGATGAGACAAATAGACTGGCGGACATACTGAAGGCCCAGGACCTGACACCCTTGAGTATCTGCTGCAAAACCGGAAGCATTGATAAACTGGAACTGGGGATCGATGAAAAATATAAAGTACGACCGTCAACATTTGAACCTGCGTGTAATCCTGTAGCCCAGGCCCTTCTGATGAATAACTCTGAGACAGATATGAATATCATTGTAGGGCTTTGCGTTGGCCATGATATGCTTTTTTCCAAATACTCAAAAGCTCCCGTTACTACACTGGTGGTCAAAGACAGAGTGACAGGGCACAATCCGGTGAGTGTTCTATACGGACAGAATTTCTACTATAAAAGGCTGCAGTCAAAGCCGATTAATCTGGATAAAAAATAAAATTCGTCTAAACTTTTACCATCATTTGCCCCGCAAAATGAATGGCTCAACTTTGTACTTATTGTAAATATTGTCCACCATCAGGCTGCCCTCTTCAACAGTCTTTATCCCTCTGATCCGGACTTTGTTGAATGTACCTTCCCGTTTAATGAATGAAGGCATCTTGTCATCCTGGAGTCTGGTCATCATATCATTTGCATAATTGATATTTTTGTAGGCCCCGACCTGGACCATATAGTTACTGCTTCTGAATGAGCGATTGCCCGATTCATTTTTTTTACTTAGTACGGCGGCCTCTTCTGATGTCATCAGTGCTGTTTTGATCCTGAATCGTTTGTTGACCTTACGGACTATCTCGTTCCCAAGGGCCCTGGAATGTATACCCGCTATCCTGACATTATAAAAATTATTATCCCTCTCTATATATGCAGTCAGGTACTCATCTCTCAATATCTCGCTCATAGTAACAGCAAACCTCTTATTAATATATAAACCCACTTGAACGGTGAAGGTCCTGTTTTTATTCTCAAGGGCAAGTCCAACGGCTTTCCTGTGCAGCTCATCTGCCATGTCCGGGTCCATGGAATGGAGGGCCCTGTATTCTTCGGCAGCGCGCTGCAGGTTGCCGACCTGTATATATTCAAGGACAATATTGTAATGCGCTCTTTTATTTTCAGGAGATGTTTGTATAGCCATGCGGTAGGCATCTATAGCGTCACGGTGGTTCCCTTCTTCTGCTTTAATCAGACCGAGCTTGAAATTCTCCTCCAAAATCTCCGGAGGGTCCTCTACAGTTTCATGGCCAGACTCCCGATCGACTTCAGCATTCAGTTCGGGAATAATTTCAGAATCCTGAATCACATCATTCTGCAGGCCCGAAATTATTTCTTCCTGATCAGGTTCATTTTCTTCACCTGCAATCATGGCTGTAGTAGACACAGGGGGTGTCCTGACAATCAAAGCAATGGAAGGAAGAGTTGAACCGCCTTTTTTCTCAATAGTGTTGCAGGAAACCATTACCACGAAAATACTCAATGAAATGATAAAAACTCTAATCATGGAGACACTCATTATATTCACCCCTCTACTTAACCTATCGGGACTCCGACGGAAGTCTTTAATAAGAAAGCTGTACCGGCCCTTTAACCTATTGTATTAATAACATGATCAGGGATCAGGTTAATGAAACACTGAACAGCTAACTATCTTGATTATAGAGACATTATAGAGACATAATATCAGTTAATGAAAAACATCGGCCCTTATAATATATCTGATCTCCCAATATTTAAAAACAGGGTCTACCATCTCGACCTGAGTCCGGGCGAACTGGCGAAGAACATTATTATTGTTGGTGATCCTGAAAGGGTCCCATTTATTGCAGAGGATTTTTTTGATAACTATGAAATCGACAGGGAGCACAGAGGGCTCAGGACAATCACAGGTATATCACGGGACACAGGCCAACGGGTTTCTGTCACAACCTCAGGTATGGGTACACCCTCTCTTGAGATTGTACTTAACGAAATCGTTGCTTTAAATGAAATCGATTTCAGCACTATGACACGTAAAGAGAAATTTGATCCGCTAACCATTATCAGGATCGGAACATCAGGCGGTGTTCAGAGTGACACTGCTCTGGGTACACTCATTGTGACTGACTATGCAGTAGGACTGGATAATACCGGGCTGTTTTACAATTCAGCATCACAGGACAAAAACTGTGAACTCCTTGAGGAAAAGGTGCGTGAATGTATTGATACAGCTACGGCGCGGGGCTCACGCTTTAAAGGCAGAATTATCCCCTACGCCTCGAGGTCCAGCTCTGAACTGACTGCCATTATGGAGCGTGAAGCGGTCAAACTCGGTGTTATTTATAAAAGAGGGATTACTGTATCAAGTTCCGGATTCTTTGCAAACCAGGGCAGAGACATATCCAGGGTTCCTGTAACTATCCCCAACATTGACGGCATGCTTGCATCCATTAATACGGGCATTCCAGACCTCAGGGTTGAAAACATGGAGATGGAAGCGAGCTTTCTCCTCCACTTCATGGGTGGACTGGGCTACAGGGCAGGTGCTCTATGTGCTGTTATTGATAACAGACGGGAAGACCGTTTTGCAGATCATTATGCTGACCATATAAAAGACGCTGCGAGGATTGCAATGAAGTCATTGCAATCCTAATTACAAATTATCAATTAAGAATTACGAGAAGACTCAAGAGCATATTTAATTGATCCAACGATCCAGTTCAATGTGGTAAAGGTTATTCATGCAGATTAACCCTCCATACATTAAGCACCCTCGGAAGAAAACATGATCGGTGCAATTGCCGGTGACATTATAGGATCCATCTATGAAGGCAGAGGGATTAAGACAAAAGACTTTCCCCTGTTTAATCCCCGATGCCGGTTTACCGACGATACAGTCCTTACTGCTGCAGTTGCTGATGCAATCCTGAAAGACGGCGACTATGTTTCCTCATTAAAGGATATCGGAAGAAGGTACCCTGACTGCGGCTACGGGGGATCTTTTATTCAATGGTTGTTTTCAGATGAGACCGGGCCGTATAACAGTTGGGGAAACGGCTCTGCAATGAGGGTCAGCCCTGCAGGCTTTGCATTCAGTACGAGGGAGACGGTCCTTGAAGCGGCTAAGAAAACAGCCGAAGTAACTCATAATCATCATGAAGGGATCAAAGGGGCACAGGCAGTGGCCCTTGCAGTGTTCCTTGCCAGGAGCGGCAGGTCAAAAGATGATATTAAGATAGATATTCAGCATAACTTTCAATATGACCTTGAAAGAACGATAAATGACATCCGGCCGGACTATTCCTTTGATGTCTCCTGCCAGGGCTCTGTGCCGGAATCTATCATTGCATTTCTTGAATCATCATCCTTTGAGGATGCCCTCCGCAATGCCGTCTCACTGGGCGGCGACAGCGATACAATGGCATGCATGGCCGGCTCGATTGCTGAAGCGTATTATGGCGGAGTACCAAAGGAAATCTCCAGCTTTGTAAAAGGTATACTCCCTGATGATTTATGGCAGATAACAGAGGATTTCTGCAGAAAATATTACGATTTGTCCATCAAAACCCTCCGGTAAGAGAACGGCTAATTGGGTAATTCCATTCTTTACTGGAAAAATCTGGCACATCGAATATAAGGCAAAAATTCCTCTTTTGACTAGAAACCGACGTCAAGAAAATCTGTAGCCTTGGAATCAGTTCAGCTATTTTGTAACTATACAATTCACAAAAGAAGCTCTTTTACCCACTGATTTTAAAACATAATCCTGCAGTTATAACTGAATGGCTTACCTAAGAAATAGCTGATATTTTATCTTGACAATAATGACTATTATTTGATAAGGTTTATCTACCAATAACTATTATTATCATAAGCATGGAAAAATATCGAGACAAATGATTTTCCTGTCTCATTGCCTGACGATATATCCGGTTCCTTTGAAGTAGCCGGCAACCATATTGAGTTTTACGGTATACATATACAATGCATAAAGAAAGGGTTAAGTGTTGCAGATAAAAAGGAGCACCCGGTATTTGTTCAGTATTTTTCGAATAACAGAAAGGGAGGATGGAAATGACAGAAGACACTATTAATAAAATGAAGAAGGTCTATGTATGCAAGGTTTGCAATACTTATCTGACTAAGGATGCAAATGAAACAGCGCCTTTATGCTGCGGCAAGACGATGATAGTTATGGATGAACTATCTGAAGATGAAGCATATGAAATTAAAGATTCAGCAGGAGGAATATAATGGAACTTAACAAAGCTGTAGAAACCGCAATACATATGGAAACCGATGCAATGAAATTTTACCGCCAGGCAGTTGAAAAAAGTTCACACCCTCTCGGGAAAAAACTTTTTGAAGGATTTGTTCTGGACGAAGCAAGGCATCTGAAAATGCTTCAGAGCATTATGGACAACCTGGACATAGAAGTAAAACAGGTTTATCCCGCCGGAGATATAAAGACCGTATTTTCCGAACTAAGGGAGCAGATGCTTGAAAGAGTAAGCGCTACTACTGACGAAAAAGAAGCGGTCAGTGTAGCACTTGATTTTGAGAAAGCTGGTTACCATTTTTACGAAAAGGCGGCCCAGGAGGCCACAAACGAAAAGGAGAAGCAACTCTTTGAAGTCCTTACAATTGAAGAAAAGAGACACTATGAACTGCTCGAAAACACACACAGATTTCTTGATGATACGGGCGAATGGTTCATGTGGGAAGAACACGGTATGCTCGAAGGTTAATAAATAATACAGGAGATTTCAATGTCAGTAAATGTAGAAAAGGTGCCAGGCGCATTAATGGTTGACGGTATCAAAATCATGAAAGGTAAGTGCGGCTGCACATCAATTGCTAAGTGCTGCTATACCTGGACTACAGTCAAAAAGAAGGGTGATAACATCAGGGTCGAAGCCAAGATGACTACCCCTGACACAAAAGATCTTTATAACTGGGGATATACAGTAAAAAAGAATGGGACGACTGTGACGGTAAAAGTGGAGGATGCCAGAGACAAAGAAATATTCTCAGGCTATATACCCCCGTCAGTAGACAGCTGGAAAAGCAAGGGATGGGAAGTGGTAGAAAAAAGCGGCACTAGAGAAGATGATGACCTATGGCGTTGCGCAATGTGTAAATGGCTATATAATGATAATAAAGAGGGAACCCCCTTTGAGCAGCTCCCTGACGACTGGAAATGTCCTAAGTGCGGAGTGTC
>PIVU01000451.1 GCA_003354025.1 Nitrospirota bacterium | reverse complement strand
CCATCTTGTATGAATTTCTATTTAAGCTTTCAGAGGTCCTCCCGCATAAAAAATCCACCAGATTCTGAGCAGGGACTTCCCATCTTCCTCCACCTGCTTTAAAAGCCTTTCGCTCTATATCCTTTTGGAACTCTATCCCGGCCAAAGGATGGGCTGATCCATAATCACTGGTATTACAGGATACAGCAATTGCTGAATTTGAAAAGGCCGATGATCTGCTGGAGTAGCTCATGCCGTTTAGAACCAGCATTCCATTTTCAGTTGATGCATTTACTACCTCACCTCCGGGACACATACAGAATGAATATACCCCCCTCTTTATTCTTCTATTGGTGTAAGTAAAAGAATATTCGGCAGCCCCAATACCTGGAAAATTATTATATTTATTGCCATATCTTATAAGATTAATAATTTCAGCAGGATGCTCAACTCTAACACCAACGGAAATTGGCTTCTGCTCAATAAATACCCCTTTTTTGTGCATCATTTCAAATGTATCACGCGCGGAATGTCCCAACGCAAGATAGACAATCGAAGAAAGATATTCCTTCTGCCCGTTTATTACTACGCCTGAGACCTTGCCATCTGATATAAGAATATCCGTCATTTTTGAGCCGTAATATATCTCTCCGCCTCTTTCGAGAATATAGCTCCTCATTTTTTTGACTATTCCGCACAACACATCCGTCCCCAAATGGGGCTTGTTGATGTACCCTATTTCTTCAGGCGCGCCAAATTTTATAAAAGTATCCAGCACCTTGTTTGTATATTGCGAATCCTTTGTCCTTGAAAACAGCTTCCCGTCAGAGTATGAGCCGGCACCGCCTTCACCGTATTGGATATTTGATTCAGGGTCCAGCACCCGTTCTTTAATAAATTTTTGAATATCAATGGAGCGTTCTTCTATCTTTTTGCCTCTTTCAAATATTAAAGGTTTAATCCCGCAATCAATAAGCTCAAGAGCTGCGAATATGCCGGCAGGACCGAAACCTATTATTACAGGCCTCTCCCTAATATTTATTGATTTCCTGTCAGCCTTTATTGTGTCAGTGTATAAAGTGAAGTTTTCTCTGTTATCGAAGCTGTTAGGAGTGCTTACAGCTATTGAAATTTCGTAGTAGAACTGTTTTTTGCTGCGAGCATCAAGTGATTTGCTAAGCATTTTAACGAATTTGATATTATCTTCGTTAATACGCAGCTTTTCTGAAGCGGCTTTTAAATATTCATCTATCCCGTCTTTTTCAACAGGTATTCGCAAATTGCTTATTATCAGATCCATGAGGCTCCTCTATCTTTATTATTTAATACTTATTACACCTTGTGGTCTCTGCCACAGTTCCAAATTTCTGCCATTCTTGCTTTCACAGCGGCGACAGAAAAGAAGGCCTCACTCTCTAGGACCAAAAAGGTTCGGAAAGATAAATGAATCTTTCTTTATCATAATCCGGGGCATCTCTGATGAGGTCAATTCCCTTGCCCTGACACCT
>PIVU01000029.1 GCA_003354025.1 Nitrospirota bacterium | reverse complement strand
TTGGAGTCAATAGTTCCTGAGGAAAAAACCAGGATTCGTCAGCGGTGGGTCGCAATTGATTACAAGCCTGGAATATCCCCTGGCATTGTCCGGAAATATATATTGCAGATAATAAGCGTATCATTACTTATTATTGCTGTTTTTTTATTCTGGAACTACGGTTTAAAAAGAGAGATTGACAAACGCAGAGAAGCTGAAAAGGCTTTGAATGAAGCTAAGCATCAATTGGAAGACCGGGTGACCAAGCGGACATCAGAGCTAAATCAGGCCAACGAGGAACTGCGCACAATGAATGAAATTATCACTGCATGCACCGGCACTCTGCACTTGAAGGACATTCTTGATTTTGCACTGGATGCTTCACTGGATATAACGGGCCTTGAGGGAGGAACTATATGTATTATCAGCCCTGATGATACATTTCAGCTTGCTGCCCATCGAGGAACGTCTGATGCAACCATTAGTGATCTCACGACCAATGAAGTCAAAATCGGGGACTGCCTTTGCGGTAACGTTGCCAGAGATGCTAAGCCGCTTATACTATGGAACAAGGACGAAGTTAACAGCTATGCCTCCCGTGAAGCCCAGAGAGGTGAAAACATTCTGTTTCACGCTGCCTTCCCAATAGCAATAAAAGACAAGCCGCTAGGGGTACTGTGCATCTTTACCCGTACAGAAAAAAAACCGGGTAATAAGACCCTCGCTCTTCTTGAAATAATGACGTCGCAGATATCTCTTGCTATTGAAAACGCAAGTCTTTACGAAGAGACTGTCAAGAACGCCGAAACCCTTGAAATAAAAGTTACTGAACGCACAAGGGAACTTAAGGAAGCAAATAGCAGGCTCCTGGACCTTGACCGTCTTAAATCAATGTTCATTGCATCAATGTCCCATGAACTGCGAACTCCTTTGAATTCTATAATCGGCTTCACCGGCATGACCCTGCAGGAACTGTCCGGAGAGCTGAACGAAGAGCAGAAAGATAACTTATCCAGGGTGTACAGGTCGAGCAAGCACCTTTTAGGACTCATTTCAGATGTAATTGATATCTCAAAAATAGAAGCCGGCAGAATTGATATATTTCCAAAGGAGTTTTTATATGCCGAACTTGTTGATGAAGCAGTTGCAACCCTTCGGCCACAGCTGGAGGAAAAAGGCATTGCTATTGTTATTGACCCTGTCCCCAAATTAACTATACATACAGATAGAAAACGCCTTCTGCAATGCTTTCTTAATATCCTTAGCAATGCAATCAAGTATACTGAAAAAGGATCAATAACGTTAGCATCAAAATCAACTAATGATGAAATTGAGTTTGCTGTAACTGATACGGGCATAGGCATCGAAGACAGTGACATGCCCCGGCTTTTTGAGGCCTTTGAGAGAATGCAAACACGTCTCAAGGTAAAAGCCGGAGGAACGGGGCTTGGCCTGTACTTGACTAAAAAAATTGTTAAGGAGTTGCTGGGAGGCTCTATCTCCGTGCAAAGTATAGCAGGGCAAGGAAGTACATTTACAATAAAAATTCCCAAAAAACTTAAGCAGGCAACTGCTTCTCAAGAACAGAGTGTTGAGGTTATATGAAATGAAAACAGGATTAGTCATTGAAGACAATGAAGACAACATGGTACTGATAACCAGGTTTCTGGAAAAGTTCAACTATAAAATTTTGCAAGCTGAAACAGGGCAGCTGGGAATAGACACGGCGCTTCAAAAGAATCCCGATTTCATTATCCTTGACATACAGCTGCCGGACATTAACGGAACAGAGGTGCTCAGCAGCCTGAGAAATGCAGAGACCACAAAAAACATTCCTGTGATTGCCATGACCTCCTTTGCAATGGCAGGGGACAGGGAAAAGCTGCTGGCCGCAGGATGCAACGGATACATAGAAAAACCGGTGGATCCTGAGCGGGTCCTGTCACAAATCAAAAAAGTCATAGGAGATCTGTAATGAAGTTACTAATTGTTGAGGACGACACAGATTCAAGAATATATCTTGAACGTTCACTAAAGACACAGGGCTATTCTTTAGAAACCGCCGTGAATGGCATCGAAGCCCTGAAAAAAGTGAAGTCCTCACCTCCTGACCTGATTATCTCTGATATCCTGATGCCTGAAATGGACGGCTTTGAATTCTGCCGCAGGATAAAGAAAGACGATAAACTGCGGACCATACCATTTGTTTTTTATACTGCCACATATGTTGACCAACAGGATGAAGACCTTGCAATGTCACTCGGTGCATCACGTTTTGTTGTTAAGCCGATGGAGATGGATTCATTTCTCGCTCTCATACAGGAAGTGCTGGAAGAGCATAAAAAGCATATACTTCCGGTTCCCGACAGTGTGCAGGCAGGAGATGAGGAACTGGAGCAAAAACACTCTGATGCACTTATACGGAAGTTGGACAAAAAAGTAAAAGAGATTGAGCAGGAGCGTCTGGCGCTAAAAGAAAGTTACAGCCTCATTAACGCAATTATCGAGGGAACAACAGATGCCATCTTCATAAAAGACAAAGAGGGCCGCTATATCATGGCCAACCATATAACTGCTAAGGCAATGGGAAAGCCGGTTAATGAGGTTCTGGGCAAAAAAGATACTGAACTGTTTTCGCAGGAGGCTGCCACAGGGTTAATGCAGACTGACCGGAAGATTATTGAAACTGGTGAAACTCAATCTTTGGAAGAAGTGACCCAGGTAGGCAATACAACACAGTACTGGCATACAACAAAAGGTGTACACCGTGATAGTACCGGAAAAATTGCCGGGTTGTTTGGTATTGCACGGGAGATTACTGAAAAGAAAAAAATGGAGGACAGTCTGCGCAAGTTGTCACGCGTTGTAGAGCAAAGCCCTCTATCAATTATAATCACCGACACAGAGGGTAAAATCGAATATGTTAATCCATATTTCACGAAACTAACAGGATATCCTTTTGAGGAGGCCTTGGGCGTTTATCCCAATATTTTAAAATCAGGCCTTCATCCTCCCGAGCTCTATGATGAACTATGGAAGACCATTACTTCAGGCAATGTATGGCGCGGCCAATTTCATAACAAAAAGAAAACTGGTGAGTTGTACTGGGAAGATGCCGCAATATCTCCGATTACGGATGAAAAGGGGATTATTACCAATTATATTGCAATAAAAGAAGATATCACCGAACGTAAAAGCCTGGAAAATCAACTGTTACAGTCACAGAAAATGGAGGCCGTCGGACGGCTGGCCGGAGGCATTGCCCATGATTTCAATAATATTCTTTCGGCTATCATGAGCTATGCATATCTGGCGAGCATGAGTGCCGGCGATAACCTGAATCTAAAAAACAATTTAGACCAGATTACTTTTTTAACAAGCAGGGCTGGAGAAATAACAAAGGGGCTACTGGCATTCAGCAGAAAACAACCATATAATCCGGAACCTTTAAATATAAATAAAAAAATCCTGGATACGGAAAAACTTCTTAGAAAGTTCATGGGCGAGGACATTGAACTGAAAATCAAAATTGCTGACAGGGATTTGTTTATAATTGCTGACAGTATACAGATAGAGCAAATTATTATTAATCTCGCTACAAATGCACGGGATGCCATGCATAACTGCGGAATGTTATCAATAGAGATCGACATAATGACAATAGATGACCGTTTTATTCGAGTAAATAAATTCGGGGAACCCGGCACATATGCAGTTATCGCCGTGTCGGATACAGGATCAGGACTGGATGAAAAGATAAAGCAGCAGATCTTTGAACCGTTTTTCACAACAAAAGAAGTCGGCAAAGGCACGGGACTTGGACTTTCCATAATTTACGGAATCGTTAAACAGCATGAAGGATATATAAACGTATATAGTGAGCTGGGATTCGGAACAACTTTCAAGCTTTACTTTAAGACAACCGATACTGAAGCCATAGAACAGATAAAAGAGGAAACGGTAGCTGATTTATCCGGCAATATGGAGACAATACTCCTGGCTGAAGATGAAGAAGCGATACGCACTGCAGAGAGAATTATACTTCAGGAGTACAATTACAGGGTTATTGAAGCTGTTGACGGACAGGATGCGATCGATCAATTTATAAAGAATGAAAACACTATCCAGCTCTGCATCATTGATGCTGTAATGCCGAGGAAAAACGGCAGGGAAGCCATTGATGCTATACGCAGGATTAAACCAGATATGAATCTCATATTAACCAGCGGGTATTCAGCAGATGTGATCAGCGACAAGGGAATACTGCAGGAGGGATTAGAATTTCTGCCAAAGCCGCTATTGCCGGACAATCTCCTGAAAACCATAAAAAAAGTTCTAAATCAATAATAAGCAAGGCCGGACTCGGTAGGCCTTAACTGACTAATCCCTCTTATGAACACTTGAGAATTTTACACCGCCTTGACTTACAAAAATGATTTGATATACTTGCAATTACATCACACACCTTTAAAAAGTATAGGGTTCATCACATGATCAGGGTACTAGTATCAGATGATAATGACATTGTAAGAGAGGGCGTCAAGCAGATCCTGTCCGACACGTCGGATATGCTCCTTGCCGGTGAAGCATCGAATACGAGCGAAGCCATTAATGAGATAGGGGACAACTTGTATGATGTAGCAGTAATCAATGTCTCGCTTCCTGATAACGGACTTGACGTTCTTAAACAAATTAAAAAAAACAGGCCCGATCTTAGTGTTTTGGCCCTTAGCGCTTATCCTGAAGATCAATTTGCCGCGCGTGTTCTCAGGGCAGGAGCTGACGGCTATCTCACCAAATCATGCTCAAAGACAGAACTGCTTACAGCAATTAGAAAAGTGTCTCTGGGAAAAAAATATGTTTCTCAATCGTTCGCCGAAAAGATTGCAGCTGATTTAAGGGGCGACACAACAGACCCACCTCATGTAAGGCTGTCAAATCGGGAGTTCCAGGTTATGAATTTTATCGCTGCCGGAGAAACTTTGAAAGAGATAGCATGCAGCATGTCGCTGAGCATAAAAACAGTCAGCACGTACCGTTCCAGAGTCCTTATCAAGATGAAGTTTAAAAAAAATTCAGAAATTATTCATTATGCTATCAGATACGGACTTATCCAATAGCATGCTGTATCCGTCTTCTGCCAGCCCTCTCACTGTAAGATATTTGACTACAATAAAATCGGGCATTTACCGATATTCACAAAGAACGATCAATAATACAATCTATTTATATAAATAATATTTTAATAGTAATAAGACCCGTACCCGATGGCACAGACAAACAATAACTCTATGGATACAAAAGCATCTTTGGAAAGCAGGGATGTCCTGAATGACAAAGGCATTGACAGATATTTACGAAAAGCAAATAAATTAAAAATCCGTCAGCTCTGCCAGCTTGTTCATGAATTAAATAGTTATAGAGTGGCCATTGAGGAGCAGAGCGAACTGGTTCTTTCTTCACAAAGGAAATTATCAACTTCCAAAAGCAATTACCATAGGCTTTTCAATATGGCACCGTTCAGTTATATGGTCATGTCCAGGATCGGGCTAATTGAGGAAGTAAATCAAGCTTTTGTAAAGATGCTTGCAACGCCGCGGGCAGCACTCATTAATAAGCCCTTTCTCGAGTATTCCTCACCTGAATCCAGAGACATATTTCATGATCATGTGAGAAAAGTCCTTAAAGAAAAATCTCAACATACCTGTACTCTAAGATTAATTAACGGGGGAAAAGATTCTCTGCACGTACAGCTTTCAACTATCTACACAAAACAGAAGGACCGTCAAACCATATGTCTGCTGTCATCATTAATGGACATAACCAAACAAAGAGAAAGCGAGCTTAGCTTAACTCAATATTGCAGCCGGCTGGAGGACATGGTTAAAAAATGCACGGGAGAGCTTAATTTAATCAAAAAAAACCATAATGAATAGAACCGGTTCCAGGAGGAGCAACGTTCTATTTAACCCTGCAGAATTATTAACATCAAAATCTACCATCAGCAGCTTACTATATTGTCATTAATGAGTTGAATATCCTTAAATAGGTGCTAAAGTGTAATTATGGAAAACGCCGGACAACTTCCTGCTGTCAGGAAAAGTAAGTGCAATAATGCCTTGGTTGTTCTTGTTGCGGACAATAACAGGAAAGACAACCTCCTGACTCAGAAAAGCCTGAGAAGCAGGGGATACAATACTGAGGGAGGTTCTGTATGGGGACAAGGCTAAATAATAGAATACTGATTGTTGACGACAACCATGATGTGCTAACTTCCACCACAATTCTGCTGAAATCTGAAGGGTATTCCGTCGCCACAAGCGACAACGCCGCAGAAGCAATGGCCGAAATACAGAAAAACAACATAGATGTCGTGCTTACTGATATAAGAATGCCTGAAGTATCAGGGATAGAACTGCTGGAAAAAATGCACAAGCACAACTCACAGCTTCCTGTTATTCTCATAACGGCCTATGCAAATATGCGCCTGGCTATAGAGGCCATAAAAATGGGAGCCTTTGATTTTATTATTAAACCCGCTTCTCCTGATTACCTTATTCATTCCGTAAAAAAAGCAGCCGAATACAATAATTATGTACGGCTCAAGGAGAATTATAAAGTGTACCTCGAGGGAAAGGTCCACCAGAGGACACTGGAACTGGATTCAGCAAGAAAAGAAGCCGAAGGTCTAAGCAGTGAACTGGTAGAGAGACTAACTACACTTGCCGAATTCAGGGACACTGAAGCAGGAGTACATGTAAGAAGAATCGGAATTTTTTCTGAGGTGCTCTCCAGGGCCCTGGGCAAACCCGATGATTTCACGCGAATAATAAAGCAGGCCAGTCCGCTTCATGATATAGGCAAGATCGGAATCACCGACTATATTCTTTTCAAACTGGGGCATCTGCTTCCTGAGGAATACGAAATAATAAAAACACATACAACCCAGGGGCAGAGAATCCTTGCAGGATCTCCACATAAGGTTATACAGATGGCCGAATCCATAGCTTTAAGTCACCATGAGAGGTGGGACGGCAGCGGATATCCCAGGGGGTTAAAAGGGGAAGAAATACCCATAGAGGGGCGAATAGTTAACATCGCTGACCAGTACGATGCTCTCAGAAGCGAGAGGCCATACAAACCGCCACTCGACCATGAAGAAGCATACGGTATTATTACGGGAGGAGACGGCAGGACTTTGCCTGAGCATTTTGACCCCGAGGTACTCAAATCGTTTATGAAGCACTCTTCCACTCTTGACAGCTTGTATACAGAGTACAGTGATTAGCCGACCTCACCATTCGCAAAAATATGCATTGAAATGAATTTCATGCCTTTCTCCTGAACGCGTTTAGAGTGCCTCCATAGGAGCAAAAGGTTCTTCACTCCTTAATCACAAGGGAACTACTGCAAATTAACTTCTATTGACATACGCCTTTTTTCTGCTATGATTTTTATATATACAGGGGATAACTGACCGGTAGTATCTAAATATCTATGGTACGGACCTGTCAGGGCATAGTAATAACTTCACTTTAAATCAATATCCCTAAAACCTGCAGCAATGACGGGAAAGGTTTAATGAAGAAATCAAAAGTCGGCACTTCAATTCTGCTTGTAGACGATGACCCGCAGGTGCTTGAATCGGTTAATCTTCTGTTAAGGGCTGAAGGATACTCTGTTACTCCATGCAATAATGCATTATTAGCTATAAGCAAGCTGGAAGAGACGAGGATAGACGTGGTCCTGACGGATATTAAAATGCCGGACATGTCAGGAATTGAGCTGCTCGAAAAAATTCATAATAATCATGGACAGCTCCCGGTATTACTTATGACCGCTTATGCAGATTTAAATACAGCAGTGGATGCAATAAGTAAAGGCGCTTTTGAATTTATTATCAAACCCTACTCTCCCCAGTATCTTCTGCATGCGATTAGCAAGGCTGTTGAGCACAACAACTATCTGAAGCTTAAAGACAACTACAAGGTATACCTAGAGGACATGGTAAAACTGAAAACTCAGGAGCTTGAAGGTGCGCGCAATAACGCCCAGTTGCTCGGTTCAGAAATTGTTGAAAGACTAACTGCAATTGCTGAGTTCAGGGATGCAGAAGCAGGCGCACATGTAGCACGAATGGGAGTATACTGCAGAATGATTGCAGAATCACTAGGGCTTTCCTCTGAGTTTGGGAGGGAAATATTACAATCAAGCCCCCTGCATGATATAGGAAAGATAGGTGTAACCGACTATATTCTGATGAAAAGAGGCCCACTCTCATCCCAGGAGTTCGAAGTTATTAAAACACATACAACACAGGGTAGAAGAATACTGTCCCGGTCTTCACATCCCGTACTGAAAATGGCCGAATCCATTGCCCTTAACCATCATGAAAAATGGGACGGAACGGGCTACCCCGTCGGATTAAAAGGTGATGATATCCCCCTGGAAGGCCGAATTGTCATGATTGTTGACCAGTACGATGCATTGAGGAGTGAAAGACCCTACAAGCCGTCCTTGCCTCATAATGAAGTCCTTGATATCATAACCAAAGGAACAGGCAGGACAAGGCCTGCACATTTTGACCCCGATGTGTTGAATTCCTTTTGCAAACTAGCTCCTGAATTTGACCAGATTTACCTCGAGCAGGGAGACTCCCTATTTTTAAAGTCAATGTTTCTCGATTCATAGAAACCTCTCATTTTCATATCAATCACCACCCTGTTCATATCCAAACACTGCATATTGAAATGTACGTGGCAGCATAGGAATAGTTCCGGAGTATCTCATTCAATATTATACTTGTCATATATACGATTATGAGAGATAATGATACTATGTCACAACAATATAGGAATAGTTCCGGAGTATCTCATTCAATATTATACTTGTCATATATACGATTATGAGAGATAATGATACTATGTCACAACAATATATAACTATTTATTTCAAATGAGAACTGCCCATGAATGAAATCAATCACCAGCTTAAAACAACCATTTTCGGCCGCACACTTACAGAATATAGACTCCTGGAGTCCTGTCAATGAAAGCAAAAGTCCTTATTGTTGAGGACAATGAACAAAACCTGTACCTGATTACGTATATACTCGAAAAGAATGGGTATGAAGTCGTACAGGCACGCGACGGCCTTGAAGGTATTGAAAAAGCAATAATAAACAAGCCTGACTTAATACTCATGGATATACAGCTGCCCGGCATGGACGGCCTTACCGTTGCCAGTAAATTGAAAGCCATGCCGGAAGTTGCCGATGCACCGATAATAGCCGTTACATCATACGCCATGATGGGTGATAAAGAACGGATACTTACTTCGGGATGCACCGGATATATAGAGAAGCCGATTAACCCGGATACATTTATAGATGAGATTGAGAAACACCTTAAAAATTAAATCTTGCAAATGGAAGAAAACTGTCAGAATGATGCCGCGCACCAAAGAGTCCGACGCATTATTGATTCGATGCAGGGAAGTTATTTTTTTTATTCCCTTAGCCCAGAGGGCGTTTTCACATATGTCAGTCCGTCTGTCACGAATATTCTCGGTTATTCCCCTGAAGAATTCCTGACCCGCAATTCAAAATATGTTGCCGACCCCCATGGCCGCAGTAATGAAGAATATAGTGACAAATCAGACTCACCTGTAACAATGCCTAAACCCTATGAAATTGAATTGCGCCATTCAGACGGCAGCATACGTCTCCTGGAGTTAACTGAATCTGCCTCCGTTAATGATGATGGCAATATTTATGCTTTTGAAGGAATAGCCTATGACATGACGGAGCGGGCAGCACACGAAAGAAGTGTGATAGAGACTGTAAAAATGGACACCTTCACTCAACTAGCAGGCGGAATTACTCATGATTTCAACAATCTACTTTCCGCAATAATTGGTTATGCCCATCTTCTCAAATTAAAAACAAAGGAAGGCGATCCTGCAAGGAAGCTTGTGGAACAAATCCTGAACACAACAACTCGGGCAACCAACCTGACCAGGAGTCTTCAATTGGTCAGCCGGAAACCTGCCCTAAGCCCGACAAAAGCCAATATTAATGAAATCGTATCAAGAATAGAGCAGCTTCAGCAAAAATCTATCCCCGGGAATATTATACTTAGAATCATTTTGAATCCCCGTTTTGCGAAACAGGAAGTCAATGTGAATGTTGACACTGGCCAGATAGAGCAGGCCCTGATAAACATTAGCCGCAATGCAATTGACGCCATGCCCGGCGGCGGAACACTCACTATAGAGACAGGTGAGACGGTTATTAATCCACTCTCCTGCGAGACACATGTTCCAGGACTGGAGGGTAAATATACAACAATTACCATATCAGACACAGGTATCGGCATGGACGCACAGACAAAAGAACATATCTTTAATTCTTTCTTTACTATGAAGGGCAAAACAAAACACTCCGGAATCGGACTTACAATAGCCGCTGGAATCATTAATGAGCATAATGGACATATTACGGTCAACAGCAAAATACCTGGAGGAACAACCTTCATAATATATTTGCCCTTTAAAAGCGCTCTGCCGGCAGATACGCCAGTGACAGTAAATCAAAAGGGCAGTGTTACTGAAAGAGGACCAAAAACTATTCTCGTAGTAGAAGACGATAAAGACCTGAGATATCTTGTCACAACCATTCTGTGCAAGCAGGGACATAGCGTAATCGAGGCTTCAGACGGCAACGAAGCCCTCGAAATTTTCAATCGTGACAGGGCATTAATTCATCTACTTGTTTCAGATCTTATTATGCCCGGGAAAAGCGGCAGCGCAGTATTTAACGAGATGAAAATAACAAGACCGGACTTAAAGGCAATTATTATCAGCGGCATAGATGACAGTGAGTTACGCGCAAAAAAAATACTTCATAAAGATGCAACCTTTATCCAGAAGCCTGTACTACCGGATATTCTTGTGGCAAAAGTCCGAGAGGTCCTCGGTCAAATGCCTGATTGAGATCATATACTGCAGGCCCCATGTACAATTTTCAAGGAGGGAGTATGACTTTGAATAACTTCTATTTCAAAAACAGGTATTTCCACTTTCTTTTATTTACCTCAATGTTGATCGGTTTCGGTTTACTGCAATCCTGCAAACCAGCAGAACCTGTAAAGATCGGATACGCAGGAGGTCTCACCGGCCGTGTTGCCAGTCTCGGAATCGCCGGAAGAGACGGGGTAATCCTTGCTGTTGAGGAGATAAACCGGGCCGGCGGCATTAATGGAAGACCGGTTTCTCTCATAATCAAGGACGACAAACAGGACGCCGCAACCGCCAGGCTGGTTGTTAAAGAACTACTGTCCGAGAATGTTGCCGCTATTATCGGTCATATGACAAGCTCCATGTCCAGTGTCACAGTTCCGATTATTAACGAAGGCAAAGTGCTCATGCTCAGTCCTACGACAAGCACGAACTCCTTAACAGGTCAGGACGACTATTTCTTTCGTGTATATCCTGCCAGCGCAACTGCAGCAACACGAATGGCCAGGCATGTATTTGAAAGCATGAACATAAGTAAAATGGTAGTCATATATGACACCGGCAATCTCTCATATACCGAGAGTTTATACATTCATTTTAAAAACGCTTATGAATCCCTCGGCGGGAAAATTGTCTCGGCCATTACCTATAAGTCCGGCCCTGACATACAGTTCATGCAGCTAGCCGAGCAAATTATTACTAATAATCCCGAAGGTCTTTTTATTCTGGCCAATGCGATGGACACGGCAATGCTGTGTCAACAGCTGTCTAAAATCAACTCTCTCCCTCCAGTAGTGACCGGTGAGTGGTCTGCAACCCAGGACATTCTCGAGTTTGGAGGGAAGTCCGTAGAAGGAATCCGGTTTTATCATACATTCAACAAAAATTATACCGGCAATGATTTCCTGAAATTCCGTGCAGCATTCAAAAAAAGATTCGGAGCGGAAGCCGGCTTCGCAGCGTCTCATGCCTATGATGCAACCAGGGTAATCATCGAAGCATTAAAGAAAAATGAAGACACTGCAAGGCTAAAGGAAACGATTCTGAACATTGGAACATTTGCCGGGCTCCAGGGAAAGCTTGTTTTCGACAGTTATGGAGATGTAGAAAAAAGCCATTTTTTAATGACTATTCATGATAACCGCTTTCAAACATTACAATAATTATTTATGCCCAGACAAAAAAGTTTCAGAAACGTAATTGTAAGCCGCCTCATACTGGGAACATTCATTCCTATCTTCCTTATGGGTATCCTGTCTTACTTCTACATCAATCAAAAACTAACGGAAAGCATATATACAAAAAACAGCCTTCTTGCAAACGCATATGCAAATGATATCAGCGGAGTATTGCGTGAACCGCTTACGATCATGGAAAACATTATCGTCATGTATTCAACACATGTGGAGAATGATGATGTAACTAATAGCCTGTTAAACGCAGCCGTTCAGCACACACTTTTTTTTGAATCTATCTACATCCTTGACACTCACGGCAAGCTATTGAATATCGGGCTTTCTGAACAACTTTCAAAAAAACAGAGTGATTATATAGGAATAGACCTGTGTAGTCTGCAATATTTCAAAACTGTTAAAAAAACAGGGGAATCCGTATGGTCCGATGTATTTCTCTCTCCGGTAACCGGCAATACATCTCTGACGCTATCTATACCTTTTGGTGAGAAAATACTTGTAGGTAATTTCAGCATAGAGCATCTCTACGAACGTACCGAAAAGTTTAAGGCTGGCGGAGAAATTATAGCATCAATTGTTGATAATAAGGGTGTACTCATATTCCATCCTGACAGGGACCTCGCCTCCCAGCGGCAAAATTTGAGTAACATTACGCCGGTAAGCAAAGCACTGTCTGGAGAGCTAGGCACATATGAGTATGGTTTTCATGGGTCCCGTTTTATCGGCAGTTCATCTCGAATCCCGGAGACCAATTGGATAATCCTGGTGTCGCAGGATTACAATCATGCCTATGCGCCTGTTATGCAGGTACGATTCTTCTTTCTGGGTGGACTTATATTAACTGTAGCAATAGTTGCGTTGCTTACCATTATTACCTCAAATCGTCTGACACGGCCCCTTTCCCATCTCATAACTAGTGTGCAGTCAATCGCAGGGGGCAACTATGACACGCCTATACCTGCACAGGAACATTCAGAAATTGACGCCCTGGCATCAAGTTTCGGGAGTATGGCGATTGAAATACAGCACCGCGAGAATCAGATAAAGGAAAAGCAGGAAAGCTATAGAATGCTTGTAGAGACAATGCGGGACGGAATCGCCGTTCTTAATGAAGACAGCCGGTTTACATATGTAAATCCCAGATTTACTGAAATGGTCGGGTTCAGCCAACCGGAGCTGATAAGTCATGACATCAATAGTTTTCTGGACAATATAAACAGGGGGGTTTTAGCAAATCAGCTCATAAAGCGGCGTACAGGGGCGTCGGATTCATATGAAATTGCCTGGACAAAAAAAAATGGAGATAGGCTTTACACAATAATGTCACCACAGCCAATGTTTGATCAAGATGGGAACTTCAACGGAAGTTTTGCGGTAATAACTGACATTACGGACCGAAAAAAAATTGAAGCCGAACGTCAGCGACTTATTGCCATCCTGGAATCTACCAGCGATTTTGTTTCAACCTCAACTCCGGACGAAAAAATTACCTATATAAATAAATCAGGTCTTAAAATGCTCGGATGGAGTGACGATATCTCCAGGAGAATGATACAGGATGCTCATCCAGCCTGGGCACTTGAGAAGGTCGTAAAAGAAGGTGTCCCGATTGCAATCAGGGACGGCATCTGGGTTGGTGAAACCGCTCTTCTTCGAGGGGACGGAACTGAAATCCCGGCATCACAGGCCATCATGTCCCATAAATCAGCAGAGGGAGAACTTGAATATCTTTCTACAATAATCCGCGATATTTCCGAGCGTAAGCAGACAGAGGAGGAACTAAAGAACTACCGTGACCACCTGGAGGAACTCGTAAAAGTCCGGACCTCCGAACTGGAGTCAGCCAAATTGAGGGCTGAATCCGCAGACAGGATGAAGTCAGCATTTCTTGCAACAATGTCTCATGAATTCCGTACGCCCCTGAATGCCGTCATCGGCTTTACCGGCATTATCCTGCAGGGAATGTCCGGCCCGTTAACGGATGAACAGGAAGAGCAGCTTGGCATGGTCGATGCAAGCGCCCGCCATTTGCTGAGCCTGATCAATGATGTCCTTGATATCTCAAAGATAGAGGCCGGACATATTGAAATGGCATCGGAGCAATTTGATATAGCCGAATTAATCGGCAAAGCAGTTAAAACGGTAGCACCGCTGGCAGATAAACAGGGGCTGCAGCTGGTTTCTAACGTCCCGTTTGATATCAATATAATAACCGGCGATCCAAGACGAATAGAGCAGGTCATTCTCAATCTATTAAATAATGCTATCAAGTTTACCCAAAAGGGCGAAGTCTGCCTTGAATGCAAATCTGGAGAAACCGGTTTGATAATCAGTATTAGCGACACGGGGATCGGAATAATGCCCGAAGACATGCACAATCTATTTACCCCGTTCCAACAAATAGACAGTTCCATATCACGCCGTTACGAAGGCACAGGTCTCGGACTGTCCATATGCAAAAAACTGGTTGAACTGATGGGAGGAAGAATCAGCGTTGAAAGCATTTGGGGAAAAGGCAGTAATTTCTCATTTACTCTCCCAGTCAATGAGAAAAAGGGTAATGTCCTGAATACATAAATAATAACAGTAGGTATAATTATAGTATCAATGCAGCCTTTTCAATTGACTCAGATTCCCCTTTGGAGGGGGCGGTCCTTTCAAATACCTTAATGCTTTTGTATTGTTTCAATAATCTGATAGTATTTAGGTATAGACCATATAGTGTTTATAACCGCTAAAGCATCAAAGGAGGTTAAATCCTATGTATACAATCCCGCTAAAGAAAGTTAATCTATCAATTCTTTTCCTTGCACTGAGTATAATGCTGTCCGCCATATCATGGGCCGCGAGTGATGATCCAATGAGGGGGCAACCTTTTTCAAACCCGTCACAAAGCTCCTCAATGCCTGAAAGCTGGAAGAATAAACCTGTACAATATGTCCCCGATTTCATGAAGGCTGATATTGTAATCGACCTGAACCAACAGATTGAACCTCTCCTGAATCCTCTTGTTAAAGATTACGCAAAAAAACAGGAGCTCAAAATAATTTCTACAATGGGGACATGCGGCAAATCAGCAGGCAAAATCGACAGAAAAGAAGTTGATATCGGCGGCTTTTGCTGCCCCCCCGGAGAGAAAGACCGCTTGCCCGGGCTCAAATATCATACATGGGGCATTACACCATTGGCCTTTTTTGTGCATCCGGAGAATCCCGTTAAAGACATTACTCTTGCGCAGCTCCGTCAGATATTTCAGGGTATAATAACCAACTGGTCCGAGGTAGGAGGCAAAGACATGCCAATTAAAAAAATAGCTTCGTCTCATTGTAAACACAGACCCGGACATTGGAGACTAATGCTCAAAAGTGACGACTTCTTCAGTCCCGACATTCTCCTAACCGGGGAGATGGAGGACATGATAGCATTTGTGGCGGAGAATCGGGCGGCAATAGGCTTTGAGACCGTACTTGTGGCAAAACGGTTTAAAAACCGCGGACCTGTCAGGGCATTGAAGATCAACGGACACACCCCGACCCCGGATAATCTGGCATCACTCGATTATTCAGTCTACCGGGTATTCAACTTTACGACCTGGGATGGAGATACTAGTGAAAACAAACACGCTAAGGGGCTTGTTAATTATCTTATGAGTAAAGGACCTTATATCGCAAAAGAAGCGGAGATTCTCCCTGCTGCGGAATTAAGAAAGGCCGGCTGGCTATTTCAGGAAAATGAACTTATTGGAGAGCCTGCCAAATAAATCAAATGAATCGCATCAAGGACAGTCTGAAACGCATTCCACTAACAGTCAAGACAGTGCTTCTGACTTTGATTGTCGGAGTATCCGTATGGGCTGCGCTTGATTATATAGTTCATATTACTGTTACCGGAATTTTCGAAGCACAGCTTGCCGAAAGACTGAATAAGCAGGCCACTTCCTATCGTTATCGCTTTGGCCGCTATGTATATTCTTACAGCAATCTGGCCCAGCTTATTGTATCCCAGACAAACCTTGTCAATCATGTAACAAAGCAGGAATGGTCAAAAACCGACTCTTCACAAATCAATTACTCCAGAGTCACGCCCAACTGGTTCCCCGGCCTCTCAACACTGCGTTCGATTGCAATACCCCGCTACGCACTCCTGCTGGATAATGAAGAGAGAGTGCGTGAAGTGTATCAAAGCATGCAGGATAAACCTCCTGACCTGCTGCTGCCTCCATCCCACAGCATATTAAGGAGGAGTGAGGGGATAGGCTATTTAACTACGCTCGGCCCCGAACACTATCTTATCTCAACGGAAAAGATACTTTCTCCTGACGGCCATAGACTGGGGTCACTTGTACTTGCCAGTCCACTTGACGCCGAGTTCCTTCAGGCATCACAGGGGTATCATACGGAAAGCATCCTTATTGCACTTGTAACAGGAGACGAAAACCGTATTCTCATAAGCAGCGACCCGGCACATCTGCCTTCCGGTGTAACCCTGGACAGTGTTTACGGACAGCATATATCAGTACGCCAGGCTTTTTTTGAGTATGGAGACTCTGAAATGAATTTCAAATTTGTTTCACTGGTCCCAAAAGCAGAAGTATCTGCGCTTACCAGTGAACTTGTTGAAAGTGTAAGAAAATTCCGCGCCGTTATTGCAATTGTCTTTATTCTCACATTTGCATTTATTTCATATTTCAATACAAGGCGTATTATCAGAGTAACGAAACGAATTTCAGATTTCTCCACACAGATTGCCGTTGATGAGAAAGTTGATGTCCTAAAGGGAGACCAGCTGTTTATTCTCGAACAGCAATTTCAGCAATTAACAAAACGTGTTATTGCCGCCAATAATCTGATCAGGCTTGAAGCGGAAGAGCGTAATCGTGTGATCGTAAATAATGCCCTTGACGCAATTGTAACTGTTGATGAAAATGAAAATATCTTAACATGGAACCCCCGGGCGGAAACCCTTTTCGGCTACTCTAAAACAGAGGCAATCGGCAGCCCTTTATCCAGTATGGTCATGTCCTGCCTTCCCGGACAGAGCATGAAGCAATTCTTACCTGCATCATCATCAAAAGATATTTCCGGAATCCCTATTGAGTTAACCGCATGCAACAGTGATAAGCACGAGTTTACCGTAGAGATGCTCATCTCCGCTGTTCATTCCGGAGCAGCAACAATTTATATATGTAATATCAGGAACATTAGCGAGCGAAAGAGAGTAGAACAGGAACTCGCCGCTTACCGTGACCACCTGGAAGAAATTGTAAAACTCCGCACAGCCGAACTTGAATCAGCTAAGGAAAGGGCGGAGTCAGCCGATAAAATGAAATCTGCATTTCTCGCTACAATGTCTCATGAACTCCGTACACCGCTTAATGCGATCATAGGTTTTACAAGCATTATTCTGCAGGGCATGTCCGGCCCTATAAATGATGAGCAGTCGGAGCAGCTCGGAATGGTACAGAGAAGCTCTCATCATTTATTAAATCTTATCAACGACGTGCTGGATATCTCTAAAATTGAAGCAGGCCAGCTGGAAGTTTATCCGGAGGCTTTTAATGTAAGAGAATCCATTGAGAAGGTCATTCAGACCGTTGCACCGCTGGCAGACAACAAAAAACTCTCATTAGTTTCAGATATATCTCCGGAGCTGGGAGAGATAATAAGTGATGCGCGGAGAGTGGAGCAGATTTTAATCAACCTGCTAAACAATGCAATAAAATTCACAGAAACAGGAGAAGTACACATAACTTGCTTCATTGATAACAATAGCCTGCTGCTCCGCATAAAGGATACAGGGATAGGCATGCAGACCGAAGAGATGGATAAACTTTTTAAACCCTTTCAGCAGATCGATAGTACGATAGCCCGTCACTATGAAGGAACCGGTCTCGGACTGTCTATATGTAACAAACTGTTAATCCTGCTTGAGGGTGATATTAAAGTTGAAAGCGACTTCGGGAAAGGCAGCACTTTCACAGTAACACTGCCTCTTAAAATGCAGGAAGTTAATGAACATCAAAAACCCGGGGGATAACAATTATGAACTTGCTCTACATAAAAGAGTCGTAGGGGACGTGTGAAAATATTAATCGTTGAAGACGACAAAAACTCAAGGATACTTCTCGAGAAAGCCCTAAGCACAAGTGTGTATACCGTCGAAAGCGCAGTCAACGGTGTCATCGCACTGGAAAAAGCCCGACAGTCACCCCCCGATATAATAATCTCGGACATCAGGATGCCCGAAATGGACGGTTTTGAGCTTTGCCGCAGGATAAAAAAAGACGATCAACTTCGATCAATCCCGTTTATTTTTTATACTTCAACACATGTCGACAGCAAGGACAGGAAGCTGGGCCTGTCCCTGGGTGCATCCAGGTTCGTTGTAAAACCTATGGACCATAAGGATTTTTACAAAGTAATATCTGACGTTCTTCAGGAGCACAAAAATAATATACTTACCGTGCCTGACCAGACCATGGCTGACAATAAGGAGTTGACCGGGATGTACTCCGAAGCCCTGGCCAGAAAGCTTGATAAAAAGATCAATGACCTGGAGAATCAGCAAGCTGCTCTGCAGGAAAGTGAAGAGAGGTACCGTTCCCTGATTGAAAACATTGATCTTGGCATTGCCCTCATTGACAGGGAGCACAGGATTGTGATGAGCAACATGGCGCAGGGCAATTTTTTCAAGAAACATCCCCGTGACTTTGTCGGTAAATACTGCTATCAGGAGTTTGAGAAGCGAGAAAAAGTCTGTGATCATTGTCCGGGAGTACTGGCCATGAGTACCAGGCAAAAATCAGTGATTGAAACAATAGGTGTCCGGGATGACGGCAGCAGATTCCCGGTATTGATCAAGGCTATCCCGGTATTCGGGCCTGACAGGACCGTTACCGGATTTATAGAAGTTACGGACGACATTACCGAACGCAATAAGGACGCCGAAGAGTTATCCAAACACCGGGAGCATCTTGAGGAATTAGTGAAAGAACAAACATCGGAACTCATTAAAATCAACAAGGACCTTGAGCATGAAATAACTGAGCGCAAAATGGCTGAAGCAGAGAGTCTGCGTGCAAGTCAGCTGGCATCACTGGGTGAATTGGCTGCTGGAGTAGCTCATGAAATCAACAATCCTATAAATGGTGTAATTAATTACTCTCAGATTCTGATGAACAATAGCACTCCCGGAACAAAAGAGCATGACATTGCTGTCAGAATTATTAAAGAAAGTGACCGCATCGCCGGCATAGTCAACAAGCTGTTATCATTTGCCCATGCCAGAGAGGAAGGAAAAAAATCGCTCAATATCTCTAAAATATTATCCGAAGCGCTTTCCCTGACTGAGTCTCAACTCAGACAGGACTGTATCATCGTCAAAGTAAACTTACCTTCAACCCTGAGACCGATTTCCGCCCAGCCTCAACAGCTTGTGCAGGTTTTCCTGAATATACTCAGTAATTCCAGATATGCCCTGAACCGGAAATATGAGATGGCAAATAAAGACAAGCTTATTGAAGTTACCGTTGCAGAAGAATCCATTGATGATTGTCCTTACATACATATTATTTTTTATGATAATGGGACCGGTATCCCGAAAGACCAGATAGGCAAACTGCTGGACCCCTTTTTCTCTACTAAACCAAGCGGAGAGGGGACAGGGCTCGGACTGAGCATAAGCCATGACATTATTGTCGAGCACGGCGGAAGAATTTCCTTTGACAGTGTTATGGGTAAATATACTAAAGTCATTATCTATATGCCTATAGAACAATAAATACTATTCCATCTGCATAAAATAGTTGACAAACACTATGGAATTTGCCTTTAATAGACAAGTAATGGCAACAGAATGAATTTAAGTTTTGACTGGAGGAGTCATGAGCTTGTTTGCTGTTGGATTATTTGTCGGTGCTTTTCTTGGCATGCTGATCATGGGTTTATTAGCATCTTCAAGAAGATAGTTCCGAACTAATTCGAGTAACTTTATTCTGCATATAAAAATACGTTCAGTATTTATACCCTACCTGTCACTAAAAAATAATTAACGCCTTTGAATCCCCTTAGTTACACTTCTCATTTCTTGTTTTCCATATGATATAATGATGCCTATGCGAGTTATTATTGTAGGTGCCGGTGAAGTTGGTCTTCAGCTGGCAAAGTTCCTCTCTGCTGAAGACATTGATGTTGTTGTAATAGATAAAAGCAAAGACAAGCTTAAGAGAATATCGGAAGAGCTTGACGTTGCTCTCATAGAAGGTGAGGGCGGCTCCCCGTCGGTATTAAAAGATGCAGGGGCAGATGAAGCTGATATCATGCTTGCAGTGACGGATATTGACGAAACCAATATGGTCGCATGCCTTGTTGCAAAAGTAATGTTTCAGATACCCCGAAATGTGGCAAGGATTCGTAATCTTGAATATTTTTCTAACGAGGTCCTACTTGAAAGCCTCGGCATTAATCCTGCCATCAGTCCGGAAATAGAAGCAGCAAAAGCCGTAATCCGATTAATTGAAGTCCCCTTTGCTGCCGACGTTGAAGACTTTGAAGACGGCAAGGCCAAGGTCGTCGGCTTCAGAATTCCACCGGAATCAAAACTTATCGGCAAAGTCTTTAAGAATCTCAATCTTACAAAACCCAAAATTCTCATCGGCGCAATCAAACGCGGCAGTAAAGTAATTATACCTGCCGGGAATGACACTCTTAAAAAAAATGATATTATCTACCTGCCCGTTAAAAGAGAAGGCACTGATGAAGTCTGCAACAGCATAGGCGGTCTTTCAATGCCTGTAAAAAGAGTAATGATAGTAGGCGGCGGAAGGATCGGGTTTTATGTAGCAAAGACTATGGAAGATAAGGGGATCAGCGTTAAGATAATTGAAAGAGATGTTGATCGCTGTAAATTCCTTCTTAAGTCTTTAAAGAAAAGCATCATACTGCATGGTGACGGTTCGGACCAGAAACTTCTGGAAGAAGAGAACATTAATGATATGGATATCTTTGCCGCAATATCAAATAATGAGGAGCTGAATATCATGGCATCATTGCTAGCAAAAAGCCGGGGCGCTAAAAAGGTCATAACAATAGTCAATAGAACTGACTACCTGCCCCTCGCCCATAACCTTGGTATTGAAGCAGTAATTAGCCCGAGGCTGATTACTGCCAGCACACTGTTAAAATATGTTAGAAGAGGGAATATCCTGTCCCTTACAACAATTGCCGAAGGCAAAGCCGAGATCATGGAGGCAGAGGTACATGAAGGCTCAATTCTTATAGGGAAAACACTACAGGAAGTGGAGCTGCCCAAAAAGACACTGATAGGTGCAATAGTGCGCGATAATGAAGTCATTATCCCTTCCGGTAATGATGAAATTATAAGCAATGACAGGCTGATAATATTTACTCTCCGGGAATCCATTAAGCAGGTAGAACAACTTCTGCAATGAATACAGCCCTTGTTTTCAACCTGACAGGCATTGTGTTAATATTTTCCTCCTTATTCATGCTCGTCCCCTTTTTTGTTTCAATCGCTTACAAGGGGGCGGACATTACCTCTCTGGGGACATCCTTTGTCATAACATTTATCAGCGGACTTGCGCTCTTTTTCCTGACCAAAAGCCAGAAAAAAATTGAATTAAAACACAGGGACGGGTTTGCAGTTGTCACCATCAGCTGGCTGGCCATGTCTTTTTTCGGAGCCATACCATACATCATGTCCGGTGTAACACCGACATTCAGCGGAGCTTACTTTGAGTCCATGGCAGGCTTCACAACTACAGGCGCGTCCGTATTAAGCAATCTTGAAACATTACCAAAAGGTATCCTCATGTGGAGAAGCCTGACACAGTGGATGGGAGGAATGGGCATAATTGTTTTTTCACTTGCGATACTTCCGATGCTCGGAGCCGGGGGTATGCAGTTATTCAAAGCTGAAGTCCCTGAAATAGGAGTGGAGAAATTAAGACCCAGGATCATCGATATGGCAAAGTCATTATGGTATATTTATGCGGGCATGACTACTGTTCTGGCCGTCCTGTTATCAATTGCCGGAATGGAAATTTACGATGCCTTCTGTCATGCATTCACAACAATGGCCACCGGAGGATTTTCAACTAAAACAGCCAGCATCGCACACTTTCAGAGCGTATACATCGATATAATCATTACTGTCTTCATGTTTCTTGCGGGGATCAACTTCTCACTTCACTTTTATGCATTGAGAGGAAATTTCTCGAAATTTCACAGGAGCAGTGAGTTTAAATTTTACTGCCTTGTGACAATGTTCGCTACCCTTGTTATAACTGCCAGCACAATGGGGTCTGCTCACACATCGCTTGCAGAAGCGCTGCGATACGCCTCCTTTCAGGTCGTATCTATTATGACTACAACCGGTTTTGCAACAGCTGACTACGAGCTGTGGCCTGTACTTTCCCAGATACTGCTTTTCAGCCTTATGTTTTTGGGCGGAATGGTGGGATCTACGGGGGGCGGCATGAAACAGGTTCGGATTCTTCTCATGTTTAAACAGGCCTATCGTGAGCTTTACCATTTAATCCACCCTCACGCATTATCTGTTCTTAAGCTTGATGATAAAAATGTCCCCAAAGAAACTCTGGGTGGCATATGGGGTTTCCTGTTCCTGTTTATTTTGATATCAGTGGTAGCCACACTTGGAATGGCTGCTCTGGGCCTGGACATTATCACATCTGCAAGTACCGTAATTTCGGCAATGTCTAACGTGGGCCCTGCCCTGGGCGACGCAGGGCCGGCTGAAAACTATGCATCAATCCCGGCAGCCGGAAAATGGATCCTCTCCGTCTGCATGTTAATCGGCAGGCTTGAAATATACACCGTCATAGTTCTCTTCATGCCGATGTTCTGGGAAAAATAGTACTGCCCGATCTGCCTTCTATACTCATAATTAAACCTGCGACAACAGGCATAACAATTGTTTAATTAATTACTCTTGACAACACATTAACATTCTGCTTTTATGTATTAGTAAGAGCTCATTATTATAAAGTGTATTATTTATGAATCTTATGGTAATATATTTCGGAATAAGTAAGGATTACCTATGATAAAAAGTTATTGCCAATGACTATTGTGATTCGCAGGGGAAACAGTCACAATAGTTTTTTTTATTACTAAAAGGGAACTGCTCTGACATAATGTTTTTTGGAAAAAAAGATATAGTAGGCCTAGACATTGGCTCAAAGCATATAAAGGCCGTCCAGCTAAAAGATATTAAGGGCAACTATCAGCTGGAAAGGCTGGGGATTACAACTCTTCAGCCCGAGCTTATAGTTGACGGCTCTATCCTGGATTCATCCCGCGTAGTTGAAGCAATCAAAGAACTCATTTCCAATACTGATATCAAGGCAAAAGATGTGACCCTTTCCGTCTCTGGTCATTCCTCGGTTATTATTAAAAGAATTGCCCTGCCGCAGATGTCCGAAGATGAACTGGGAGACTCTATTAAGTTTGAGGCCGAACAGTATATCCCTTTTGATATTGAAGACGTAAGCCTTGATTTTCAGATCCTTGGACTGGCTGAAGAAGAAAACATGATGGACGTGCTCATTGTGGCTGTCAAGCGGGACAAAATTAATGAATATGTATCTGTAGTAAAAGAAGCCGGTCTAAATCCTGTAATCGTGGATGTTGACGCGTTTGCTCTGGAGAACATGTTCGAACTGAATTATGAGGTTAAGGAAGAAGAAAATGTTGCCCTCGTTAATATCGGAGCCAGCATGATAAATATGAACATTCTTAAAGGGGGAGTGTCCGTTTTTACAAGAGACAGTTCGGTAGGCGGAAACATCCTTACAGAAGCCCTGCAGAGAGAGTTTACAATTTCTTATTCAAACGCTGAAAAATTAAAGCAGGGAGAGGAAATTGAAGGCGCTGTTCCTGAAGATTTAACTTCCGTCATGCTTCAGGCATCTGATGACATCATTTCCGAAATATCCCGTTCATTTGACTACTTCCGTGACACGACAAACTATGAAAACATCGATGAAATTATATTAAGCGGCGGAGTTGCATTAACCAGGGACTTTGACTCAATCCTCTCTGAAAGAGTAGGTATTAATGTCGGAACTGTGACCCCTTTTAAAAATATTCAAATCCCTGATACTTTCGACAGAGACTATCTCAATAAAGTCGAATCAATGCTTTCTGTCGCTGTCGGCCTTGCTGTCAGAAGAGTGGGTGACAAATGATAAGAATTAACCTTCTTCCATCTGGCAAGAAAAAAACGGTTATCATTCCCCCTTCGCTTATTTACGGTGTAATATCAACGGTCCTGATAATTATAATTGCCATTGTTATACTCATCTTTTTAAATAAGGAAATGTCATCTTTGCAGGCCGACGTAACCGTCAAGGAAGCCAGGCTCCAGCAGCTGCAGGCAACATTGGTAAAAGTCCAGAACTATGAAAGAGACAACGCGGAATTCAGAGAAAAAAGCCGAATTATAGAGCAGTTGAAAAAGAACCAGATTATCCCTTTGAGACTACTTGATGAAGTCAGTGAAATGCTTCCAAAAGGTGTATGGCTGACCAAACTGTCAGATGCGGGAGGCTCCATCAACCTTGAGGGCTATGCTTTTTCAAACTCAGACCTGGTAAGTTATGTGCAGAATTTAAAGAATTCACAATACCTTAATAATGTATCTCTGATCGAATCACGGCAGACGGCCCTGGAAAAAACATCTGTATACAAATTTCGCTTAACCTTTGGAATAAGCCTGTAATGCAAAAATATCTAAATCAAATAAAAAATCTGCCCCTGTATGTACAGGCAATAATCGCAGCTCTTCCATCGGTTATTATCATAGCTCTCTTTATTTTCTCTATCTATATACCGAAAACCGATGACATCTCAGCCCTCAATGTGAAGCTATCAAAACTGGACACCGAAATAGCCAATGGAGAAGCGAAAGTCAAGCGGCTTGATTCGCTGATCGTTGAAAATGAAATGCTTAAAAAGAAACTTGCAAGACTAAAAGAACAGCTGCCTGAAGAAAAGGAAGTGTCTGTTCTATTAAAGCAGGTCTCCGAACTGGGACGCAGATCAGGGCTGGAGATTAAACTCTGGAAGCCCGAGGCAAGAAAAACCAACCCGGAAGGCCTTTATGTTGAGATACCTGTCAAGGTAGAAGTAATGGCGGAATATCATAAGCTGGGCGACTTTTACAGCCATATCAGCAGACTGCCCCGTCTTGTCAATATATCGGGGATTGAGATCCTGGCTGACAGCAGAACAAGCTCCTCTTCAAGGGGCCTTATTAAAGCCAAGTTTACGGCACGAACATTCGCCTCCGTATCAGCGGCAGATATGGCAGCTGCTTCAGCAGCCCAGGGGAAATAAGATGGCAGTAACGCAGTCACATAAAACATATAAGAGTCAGCTGACAACCGGCATATTAAAACAATGTCTGGGCGGAATACTGGTTCTGCTATTTTCCGCATATGGATGCGGTGATTCCAAGCCGCCGGTCCGTCCGGCTGCCAATGTCCAGCCGGCTGCAGCACAACAGGCAGCCCAGCCGCCTCTTGCAGAGCTGCTTGCCGAAGATACATCTACACAGCAGGGGTACATCTATGAACGCAAGAACCGCCGTGATCCCTTTATCCCGCTGATACTGCCTACCAAAAGAATTGTTATAAAAGGCAAAGCCAAAACAGGCACCCTCGAAAGTTATGATTTGAGTGAATTTATGCTCGCAGCGATTGCGAAAAAGGGATCCAAATATTATGCTCTGCTTGTTACCCCTGACACAAGGTCATTTACAGTTTTTAAAGGGACCCGCATCGGTATCAGCAATGGGACAGTTAAAAGCATATCGGATAAAAAAGTTATTTTATTAGAAAACTCAAAGGATTACAAAGGAGAACTGCAGCCGAGAGAAATAATTCTAGAGTTTATTAAAGGAGAGGGTGAATAATGATAATCAGGAGACCTTTTATACTATTAATAATTCTGACACTATTGTCAGTCCCTGTTTTTATTATAGATTCCGAAGTACAGTCAGCAACTCAGTCCGAAATTATATATATAGGAGTAACAGCCACAAACGGTACTTCCGAGATTGAGATCCAGAGCAGTTCCGCCTTTACTTACACAATATATAAACCTGCCGATCCTTACCATGTTGTAATTGACCTGCAGGACACAGAACTGGGCAACTTTCAGGAGCCAATGGTAATAGACAGGGCAGGAGTCCTGGAGATTGTGCCTGTAAAGGATGAAAGCACTGCAAACATTGCACGTCTTGATATTGCACTGACAGTACCGGTAGACATTGAACCAATATATGCAGATAACACCCTAATCCTGGCCTTCGATAATCCTGATGCAGAGGAAGAAGAGAACACCGAAGCCGCTGCTGAAGGGAATGAGGACGTTGAAACGCCGTCAGTTGAAGGCTTGCTGTACACCGAGACTGAGGAAGAGGCCGAAGTTGATGAAACGCCCATCACACCTGAGAAGAAATATATTGGAGAACCAATATCTATCGATTTCCAGGAGGCTGATCTGGTCCACGTTTTCAGGCTTATTGCTGATATAAGCGGCAAAAACGTAGTCGTAAGCCCCGATGTAAAAGGAAAGTT
>PIVU01000450.1 GCA_003354025.1 Nitrospirota bacterium | reverse complement strand
ATAATTATGGCAGTGAACATATATTTAATATTTTTGGGAATTCTGATAGGAGGTTCTATTGCGTCCTTGATAATTTATATTGTCCTGTCAAAGAAAGTGTCCTCTCTTGAAGCAACGGCTGGAAGCACTGAAGCTGTCAATAGCGAACTCCGGAAGCAGAATGAACAGCTTGAACAGAAACTGGCGGAAGTTCAAAGCGACTACAGGAATGAATCCGAAATGAGGGCTGCCCGTGAAGCTCAGTACCATGAAGCTGAGAAAAACCTGCATAACATAGAGAAAGAGCTGCTTGATAAATTTGACGCGCTTTCTCTAAAAGCCCTGTCAAAGAATTCCGATGAGTTTTTGAAGTTTGCCGAGCAAAGACTCAAGTCCCAGACTGTTGAGGGGACAAAAGACCTGGAGGGAAAAAAGAACCTGATCGATAACAGTCTTCAGGAGATGGACAAGACACTGAAGGAAGTAAGACAGAAGGTTGAGGATGTCAGCAAAGGCAATGTCGAAGTATCCACTTTAATCAAAAAGCATGAGGATATTACACTGAAGCTTAATGACACTACGGACCATCTCAAACAGGCGCTTGCCAGTTCTAAGAAGAGGGGTGAATGGGGTGAGCGCATGGCAGAGGACATTTTAAACCTGGTGGGACTGGTTGAGGGTGTCAACTATGTGAAACAGAAAACACTTGAAGGTTCATCGGGCAGGCCTGACTATACCTTTTTAATGCCCAATAAATTGAAAATTAATATGGACGTGAAATTCCCTCTGGATAACTACATGCATTACCTTGATGCTCACTCGGACCATGACAGGAAAAAATATAAAGATGATCTTCTGAGAAATACAAAGACGATGATCAAAGATGTCACGACACGTGACTACATAAATCCTTCCGACAATACCGTTGATTATGTGCTGATCTTTATTCCAAATGAGCAGGTATACAGCTTTATAAATGAATCGGATGTGACGATAATGGACGAAGCCCTGAAACAGAAAGTGATTTTGTGTTCTCCCTTTACCCTGTATGCCGTGCTTGCAGTGGTCAGACAGGCTTCTGAAAACTTTAATCTTGAACAAACTGCTGCTGAAATGATTAAGCTTCTCGGGGATTTTTCCAAACAGTGGGGTGCATACAAAGACAAGTTTAAGGCAATGGGAGACAGGCTGGATGCCGCTAAGAAAGAATATGATAATTTGATTACTACGAGAAGCACTGCCCTGGAAAGGCCGCTTAAGAAAATTGATGATTTAAGAAAACAAAGGGCCATACCCCTGGACTCCGAAACTGACGTGAACGATACATCTTTGATTGAGTAAATTAATAGGGTCATGAAGCATGGGTCAGAAGATATATTAATTAACAAAACGGGAGATTCATCTGACATCTTAAAATTTAACTAAAGGAGGGAATAATGTCAGAGAAACTGAGTCAGGAAGAGTTTATTAAAAAGGCCATCGTCAGTCTCAGAAAAGAAGGGTATAAGGGG
>PIVU01000195.1 GCA_003354025.1 Nitrospirota bacterium | reverse complement strand
GAATGCAATAAAGATGGAACTATTCCTGTATGGCCAGGAGGGAGTCGTATGAGATTTATTCCACTCAAGTCCACATACATCAAAAACACCAACACAAGGACCAAAGTGGAGAAAAGAATTACTTACCATATCATCATCAAAGTTAAAGAAGAGGTTATTGTCACGGAATACCAAAACATCGACGGCACCATCGAAAGTTTTAATGGAAAGACGTTCCAAGAAGTAATTATGGATATCGACAGTGAGACAATTGAAAATGTCAAATTATTCCGTCATTTTAAACACACGTGGACACCCGACCCACACAAAACCAAATGGTCCCTATCAGTACACTCATCAATGCAAAAAGAAGCTCAAGAAAAAGTAGACAACCTTAAAGAAGAATTCGTGAAACAATATGGAGACGAAGTAAAGCAATTCTTCACCGAGCAGAAAAGACCGTACAGTTACTATGCATCTAAAGGAAAAACCATCGAGGAGGAAAACGAGGACGATGATGATTGGTTTAGCAATGAAAACGATATCCTCAGTGCACAAGAAAAGAGTGTCCTTGTTGAAGGAATGTCAGAACTTCTTGGTAATGACAAAGACTCAAAAATTAACGGTGACGCCTCATGGGGATCACCATACACGGGAAAATTTTCAAATACTACAGGTGGGGCTACTAGTAAGGCATCAACAAGTACTTTAACCAAATCAACAGTGAGTGTGCATCCAAAAGAAGTCAACAAAAGAAAAATACAAGTCAGTCAAGAACTAAAAGAACGACGAATCCCCACAGTAGACATTGAAAGGATGATGTCAGGATGCAAGCCATACAACATGATTTTGGGCTTCTTCAATGATGATACATACAGACAAAGTGAGATTATCGATCTTTTGATGAACCTCCATGTGAATTATAGACCGGAGCCAGATAACGTGCCCGACGATGACTCTTCAGATTTCACATTAGTGGAAAATCGTAACAAAAACAGAACTAAGGAATCAAAGAGGAATAACATTGATCAGGGTACTGCCGGTGGCGCAGGGCATGATTAATGAAGCGACTTAAAGAGGCGAGGAATTTAGGTGTAAATTCTAGGCCGAAGAAGCGGAGGGACACAAGAGACGAAATAGTAACATCAGTATTTGGGAATAAATATGTTGCAAAACAGGAAGATCAGTGGAGAGTGCTTATGATGAACATAAATACGATCCCCTCATCAAAGAACATGGTAAAGCTAGACCAATGGAGAAAGATAGCAGTTGAAAGCGATATTAATATCATCGTCGAGACCAACAAAGATCAACGTAAATTACATGAAGATGATAAAACAGAAAACCTGATAAAAGGATGGTGGCAAAAACCATCGGTTCGGGACGAATACCTTGTGGAACAAAACCAAAAGTTTAATGATCTAACTGCAAGACAACAAGGTGGAGTATCAATGATTACGAATGATGACTTTCTAGGTCATGTTTGTAAGTCAGGAGGAGATGAAAGGAAACTCGGACGATGGAGATGGACAACCGTTCGAGGACAACAAGGCCGGATGACAACAATTATCGGCACATATAGAGCAGAAGTAGGGTGGGCTACCACCGACAATCAGTTAGCAGAAATTCGACAAACCGAGGAAGGTGCAAAACGACTTAGCGATCCCATCAAACTATGGTATTCAGATCTGAAAGCCCTTATCCAGCAAAAACAAGATGACGGACATTCGATTATTGTGGCTGGAGATTTCAATGAAGACCTCACATCTCCAACATCAAAAGTAAAAGACCTATTTCATGACCTGCAATTAAGAGAAACTATTATGGAAAAACACAATGGAATTACACCGCCAAACACATATATGCATGGCAAGAAGCCAATTGACGGTATTTTTGCTTCCATGGATATTGAAATAAATAAAGGGGGATATATTGATGTCCTTGATTCCCCAGGCGATCATTGTGGCCTTTGGATTGACATCAAGAAAACCGAACTGGTCGGAGAAACAATGCAAATTCAAACCAAGAAAATGACACGAAAAGTAACATCAAAAATACCTTCGGTCAAGAAAAAGTTTCAAGAGCTAATGGAAGAACAGGTTGTACTACATAAGCTAAGAGAGAAGGTCGACACACTCTTCGAAGACTGCATTGAAGCTATGAAAACACATGACAAATTACCAACTGCAATGGAAAACCGAATGGATGCTTTGTTTTCTAGAGTCACAAGAGCAAAAACATATGCTGACAAAAACTGTAGGAAGTTGAGGGTGGGGAGCATACCATACTCCAAACAAATACAACAGGCATTAGGAGCATGTGTTGTTCTGAAAATTATACAAAATCGTTGGAGATTCAAAGGAAAACCTAATAGACCAAAAACAAGGGTCCTCACACGAGCAATTAAGAAGTTCAAATATAAAGGACAGGTAGTTTTTGATTCTGCAGAGGAAATCGAACAAACCTTAAAAGAAGTAATCAAAAGATACCATAAGTTACGACCACGAGCTCATGAACAACGAGAGACATATCTTGGAAAGTTAGCAATGGAACTTGAAGAAGAAGACGGAACAGATGCAAAAATACATCTCAAGAATTTACAAACACGCGAAGAAATCCGTAACAAATTCCAAAGGATCAAAAGAGCAGAGAAGAAAAATAGAGGAGGAGGTGTCTCGGTCGTGGAGACGGAAGTAAATGGTGAACTAGTTCAAGTCCGAGATAAAGAGGGTATTGAAGATGTCATCATCGCGGCAAATAAAACGAAAGTATTGCAGGCTGACAACACACCATTACGCGAGGAACCGTTACAATCACTTCTGGGTGAACAAGGAGATTTTAAGAAATGGGAAAAGATTCTGAAAGGACTTATTCCCCTCCCAGAAGAAGGGATTGAGGAAGGGACAAGGTTGTGGTATGAGTATGTTACTAACCCATCAGCTGAACCTCTAGATATCAACTGGACGGCAGAAGAGTACTTCGAAGGATGGAAAAAGATGAAAGAGGACACAGTTTCGTCACCAGGATGGCATTTCAGTCATCTCAAATGCATCGACCCCAAAAGTGATACAGGAGAAGTTATTTCCAAGCTTAATCTTTTACCGCTTAAAACAGGATATGTCCCAAAAGAATGGAGAACAGGAATAGATTCAATGATCCCTAAAAAGACACATGATCTTCGCCCAGAGAAACTTCGACTGATATTACTTCTAGACTGCAGATTTAATCACAACAACAAGCTGATTGGAAAAATTATGATGGAATATGGGGAAAGAATGGGACTATTAGCAAAAGAACAATATGGCAGTAGGAAAAACAAATCGGCAGTTCAGCATGCTTTAAACAAACGCCTAGTTCTCGACACTATCAGACATACAAAAGCACCTGCGGTATACTGTGCCAATGACGCAAAATCATGTTATGATAGAATCCTATTTATGGTCGCATACCTGGCAATGAGAAAACATGGAATCACAGAAAATGCAGCAACTTGTGCGATTGCGGGGTTGATTGAAGTCCAGCATCATATCCGCACAGTGTTCGGAGATTCAGAAAAATATTATGGAGGAGAAAAATGGAAAAATGAAGACAAAGTAATCCCACACGGTAACGGTCAAGGTAACGGTAATGGACCTGCCCTCTGGGCAGTCATTAGTTCCCCACTACTCTTAATCCTTCGAGAATCAGGATACGGCATACAATTCATCAGCCCAATATGCAATGAAAAACTCATACTTGCAGCATTCGGATTTGTCGATGATATGGATTACGTTCAAACAGCACGAGATGAAGATGAATCAATTGATGTTTTAAGAAAAACTCAGGAAGGAATGACCCTGTGGGAGTCATTACTACGGACAACAGGAGGCGCAATTGAAACATCTCTAACTAAAACGGATTGGGTAAATATTCATTTCGTGTGGCGAAACGGTCAGTGGAAGTATAAAGAAAAGGATGAAAATGAAAAAATTACAGTTCGAAACCATACAGGAGAAACAGTGGAAGTAATACAGATGGACGTCAAGGAAGCTCGTGAGACCCTTGGAGTTATGCAAACTCCGAATGGATCAGAAAAGGCACAAATAGCAAAGTTAACGAAGAAAATAGATGCTTGGTCACGAAATGTATTACCCAGTGGACTCAAGAATGCGGATGCTCGCGAAGCTGTCTCTACAACGATCGGAAAGACAATTGAATACCCACTAGCTGCCACTGCTATGACAAAACAAGAATGTGAAATAATATCGAAAAAATTCCGCAAGTGCAGTCTACCAAAGTCTGGGATTGTAAGAAACGCACCAATGGACCTAGTATATGGACCCTCAGAGTTTGGGGGATTTGCTTTTATGGATGTATATACAAAGCAACTTACAGCACATATCCAAATGCTCCTCGATCATGGACATAGCGACCAAGAAACAGGGCAACTACTACGAGGTCTATCAGAATCAGTATTATTAGAAAGCGGCATGCCAGGAAATGTGTTTAACCTCAACCCAAGCATCTGCACGTGGTGCGATTATAATTGGATCATGAATACATTGGAAATGATTGAGGATTCAAAAATTAACATAATCAACGATGTAGCTGAACTGGTACAATGGAAAAAGAATGATATATTCATCATGGATGCCATACACGGAACGAAACAATTTTCAAACAAGGAATTAAGAGACATCAATATCGCTAGACTGCATATGCAAGTATCGGTACTGTCGGACATCACAACAATGGATGGAACTAAACTGAGTAAGGCCACACTTCAAGGAATAAGAATTAACACTTGCTGTAGTTCAAAAGCATACCGTTGGCCCAGGATCCCTGCCCCTCCACCTAGAATGAAGGTCTTGTGGAAGAAGGCAATTACAGCTGCATTCTGTTCTACAAATTCGAATATACATGATCAATTCAGGACAAAAACATGGAACCACAAATCAAAAATATATATATCATGGTGGTTCGATGAGGAGACAAATAGGATTTATGAAACCGACCAAAACCACATCACAACATGGACAATAAATTTAGAAGGACGAAGTACAAGAAGAAAAAAGTATACGATTACAACAATAGAAACTACGCAAATTCCAGAGAATGCAAAGCCCATATCCACAACTCGTTCAGGGGCAAGTATTAGAATTAAGTCCACAGGTCATATTCTTCCAGATCCTCGACCAGCTAACAAAGACAACTATGACTGGACACAATATGGATGGCCAACTAGAACAGTAACTCTTCCCAGCGATAACGGCGCTAAATTTTGTGATGATATCAGAGAGAATAAAGCAAAACTTGTATGTGATGGATCTTTTAAAAACGGTATATCTACCTCGGCATTTCAATCGATCAACGGCAAAACATCGGTAAAAGGAACCAATGTCGTTCCAGGTCGACGAGAGGATCAAAGTTCGTACCGTGGTGAATTAGGAGGTATATTAGGAGCTATCTTGGTTACGAACGCAATAGCAAGAGAAAATGGAATAACTACAGGAACTGTTACTTTAGCTTGTGATAACGAAGGAGCGGTTAAAGCCACAAAAGATGACCGAACATATAACAGTCGGTGGTCATCATATGACATACTATACCAAATTCGCCGAGCCCTACAAGACTCACCAATCACCTGGTCGATCATTCATGTTAAGGGACACCAAGACGACGAAAAAGCGTGGGAGGAACTAAATGAATGGGAACAAACTAATGTCCTTGTCGACATATCTGCCAAGAACGAAATGAAAAAATATCTACGATTAGGAAAACCCATCATAAAACCACTTCCGATCAAGGGCAATATGTGGAAACTACATATCGAAGGGAAGCACATCGCAACAAACATTGTCAACGAAATACTGAAATCGAAATGGGAAACAAAAATTAAACAACACTGGATGAAACGATTACACATAGATACCATGTCGGATATCGATTGGGATATTTTTCGACGCACAAATAAAATGATTACGAATAAGAAAAGACAATGGCGTGCAAAGCATATATCACATATCGGACCAACAGCTCAAAACCTCTTTCGTCGAAAACACAGAACATCTGACA
>PIVU01000028.1 GCA_003354025.1 Nitrospirota bacterium | reverse complement strand
CCTTGCTTTTGTAACGGGGAAATAGTACTTCTTATATTTGATAAGTCAACGATTTTACTCTGATTCATTTTGAATGCCATACAATAAATAATGTTAGGTCTTTATTTGACATTATCAATACTCAATCCCTTCCCTGGCCATGATCCCGTTATTGGCAGGGTGCTTTACCATCTTCATTTCAGTCACATAATCAGCATTGGAGATTAGTTCTTTCGGAGCCCCTCTTCCGGTAAATACCAACTCAAGCTCATCGGGCTTAGCCTTTATGATTTTCTTTAAGTCAGTCACTGTGGCATAACCATTACTGACCACATTATTGAATTCTTCCATAATAATGAGATCATGCCTGCCGCTCATAATTTTTTCTATAGAAATTGCGATCGCTTCCTTAATAGTCCTTTTCAGCTCCGATACTTTCACCGCAGGATCAAAAATAGGTGAGGTCTGGTCTTTAAATTTAATTACTTTTACTCCGCTCTTCCTGGCTATCCTGATTTCTCCCACATTCCGTATTCTGCTTTTCAGAAACTGAAGAACCAGGACCCGCTTCCCATGTCCAGCCGCTCTTATCGCAAGCCCGAACGCAGCGGTAGTCTTCCCTTTGCCATCGCCTGTGTAAACATGTATTAGTCCTTTGCTCATAGAATTAAGAATAAAGTGTTATGTTATGTTTGACTCATTCCTTTAAAAAACTGGAGCGGGCGACGGGATTCGAACCCGCGGCCCTCAGCTTGGGAAGCTGAAACTCTACCACTGAGTTACGCCCGCAATGTTAAATGATAGTTATTGTATATTGACCGCCTGATTAATTCAAGAAAGTCCCGGGTTAGAGGCCCCCAGCTATCAACTATCAGGCGGACATATAGGGGAATAAATTATTTCATTGACTTTTTCTGAAAAAAGTATATTATTTAATAATATATATCCGCAGTCTTTTTATTTATTTATACTTAACACTTGATAGATATCATTCAAAAACTGACGTTAATCCAGATACGCTAGCAACTCAATTGGAAGGAGGTATAAGCTTAACCTTTTAAATTACCCGGAGGTAATAGCATGGGTTTAGTAGATGAGATCAAGAAGTTCTTATCAAAATTCTCAGAAACATCAATACCAGAGGAGGGAACAATGTCAGACGATAAAAAGATGTCCGTTGAAGAAGTTAATGAGTACATGATGAAACAGTGCGGTTTTGTTCCGAGAATGTTCAAGACTATCAATACTGTCACTCCTGAACCCGGAAGGACCTTTGCTGATTTCTACGCCAGCATTTTTGGTGACGGCGCGCTGTCAAAGAAAGTTAAAGAGCTTATGTTCATGTCAGGTGGCGTTGCCTACTGCTCCCCTAGATGCATCGTCCATGTTATTCCTGCTATCAGAGAAGGAGCAACTACAGGTGAGATTTTTGAAGCAGCCTCAGTCGGAATGATCCTTGCCGGTTTTGTTCCCGGCGGCCCCGGAATTCCCTATGCATTTGAATATGCACTGAAATGTCTTGAGATAGAAGCCAAGTTTAACGCGGGTGAAGAATGGGAGTACATCCCGCAGCCCAAATTTGACCACGGGATATTCTAATTACTGTAGGGGCACCTCTTGTGGGTGCCCTGATTCAATAACAGGCCAATTTCAAACAGGCAATAAAAAAGGGGCACCCACAAGAGGTGCCCCTACATATTATATTCGTATTACAAATGTTCTTCTGTCTCCGCAACCAGTTTCTCAATCAGCGTTTTAACCGGGATAATCTCATTGCACCGGTAAGCGTTTGATCCTGCAAAAACATATCCCTCATCGAGATTACCCTCAGCAGCATTTGTCAGCGCCTTGGCAATACAGTAAGGAGCTTCTTTGGGATTGCAGGTTTTTAAGCATCGGTAGTTGCAGGCCTTAGGTGTTGTCTGTCCTCCCAGGATGCCCTCGACAAATTTATTCTTGATCACACGGCCGGGAAGACCTACAGGGCTCTTAATAATTACAAAGTCGTCCTTGCCTGCATTCAGGTATGCCTTTTTAAAATCCACATGGACATCGCATTCGTCGGTACAGACAAAACGAGTTCCCATCTGGACTCCAGCAGCACCAAGCTTAATATAATGGGCAATGTCCTTTCCGTCGAACACTCCACCTGCAGCTATTACCGGAATCATGGGTTCAAAGGTGTTAGCATATTTAATAATATCAACGATTAACTCATCAAGTGAAGGGGCTTTGTCTTCAACAACATCCTGGAAATCATATCCAATATGTCCGCCTGCCTTGCTGCCTTCAACAATAACAGCATCGGGCAGTCTGTTAAAATTCCTCTTCCACTTACTGCAGATAATTTTCAGCGCTCTGACAGAAGACACAATTACTACAAGTTTAATGTCCTTGTTGTTTACAAGCTTGGGAAGTTCCAGCGGCAGGCCGGCTCCTGATATAATAACATCAACATTTTCTTCAACAGCAGTCTTTACCAGGGGTTCATAGTTTGAGAGAGCAACCATCAGGTTTACCCCGATAATGCCTTTGCTCATACTTTTAGCTCTGCGGATTTCTTCTCTGAGAGCATCATTGTTAACGGATTCATATTCGGAGCGGGGCAGGTTCTCAAATTTACCAAGCCCGACACCTGCAATGACTCCCACGCATCCTTCATTGGCTACGGCTGCAGCCAGTCCGGAACGGGAAACCCTTACACCCATACCTCCCTGTATAATCGGAGGATCAATAGTTAAATCTGCGATGTGTAATGCCGGTAGTTTGTCGCTCATTTTTTATATTATAGTATGAAATATCTTTCTTCACATAATAGTAATCAGGCACTTCAGTGGAAGCCTGATTGACACAGGGAAAAACATCCTTTGGATTAATGTATAAGCTAAATACATTAGAATAAAGGAGTGCTCCGAATATCAAGGACTAATTGTAACATTTTTCTAATACTTTTATGAATTCCCAAGTTAACATATTGATATCAATTAACTTTATAGAGTTAAACCGTATTTTTTCAGCTTTAAGTAAAGAGTCTTTCTGTCCACTCCAAGTAGCCTGCTCGCCTTTGTCTGGTTACCTCCGGTCTTTTTTAATACAGTAAGTATATAGTCCTTCTCTATCTCCTTTAGTTGAGGAAGCTCATTGTTTGTATCCAGAGTTAGTTCGGTTTTGCTCGTAACTGAAAGATATTCTTTTGTAATAAAATCGGTTTCACATAATATTACCGCCCTTTCAATGACATTTTCCAGCTCTCTCACATTGCCTGGCCAGTCATATCCCAGCAGCACTTCCTCCGCGCCCCGGTCCATTGCCCGGATATCCTTTGTGATCTTTCTTCCGTACTTTTCAATAAAATACTCTGCCAGTTGTTTTATGTCTTCTTTTCGTTCACGTAGAGGGGGAACAAGAATGTTAATGACGTTAAGTCTGAAAAAAAGGTCCTTTCGGAATGTCCCATTTGTTATAGAGTTGCTGAGGTCCCTGTTCGTAGCAGTAATTATTCTCACATCCGATTTAAGGTTCTTATTGGCTCCAACCCTCCGGAATTCGCCTGAATCCAGAAACCTGAGCAGCTTTGTCTGAAGGGCAGCCGGCATCTCTCCGATTTCGTCAAGAAAAAGAGTCCCCCCGTCCGCAGCCTCAACCAGACCATTGCTAATACTGCATGCATCCGTAAAAGCTCCCTTTTCATGACCGAACAGTTCGCTTTCCATAAGGTTCCCAGATAAGGTAGAGCAGTTCAGGGCAATAAACGGCCTGTCACAACGATTGCTCTTTTTCCAAATATAATGCGCCACAAGCTCCTTACCTGTACCGCTCTCACCTGTAACCAGCACTGTTGAGTCCGTTGGTGCAATCTTTTCAATCAACCCAAGTATCTCGAGAAAACAGGAACTGGAGCCGACAAAATCATCAGGGGTTGCTTTCCGTGCTATCTCCTTTTGCAGGAGTTGGTTTTCAATACCGATCTTTCTCTGCTCGTAGGCTCTGTTAATAATTATTAAAAGTTCATCCAGTTTATACGGTTTGGTAAGATAATCGAGGGCCCCGTACTTCATGGCCTCCACGGCAGTGTCAATTGTGGCCTTCCCCGTAATAACAATAATGGCGGGAGAAGCCGGGTCGTTCTTCAGTTTCCTCAATACCGACATTCCATCCAATCCGGGCATATCAATATCCAGAAGAATGATATCAAAGGAAGAAGCGACAAGTTTATCCAGAGCAATATTGCCGTCTTCCGCCGTATCAGCATAAAAACCCTTCCGGCCCAATTCCTTCTTCAACAGCCTCCTGAAAGGCTCTTCATCGTCTACTATTAATATTCGTATATTCATGTTAAAAACAGGGTTCTAGGATTCGAGGGTTCAAGGGTTCGAGGGGAAAAGACTCTCGAAAACACTTGGCCGTTATCTCAAAACCATAAACCTTCTTTATCATTTCTTTTGTCTTTCCCCTTGGCCCCTTGAATCCTTGGACCCTGGGACCCTTTTCTTCACCGGTATCCTTACAACAAAACTGGTTCCTTCTCCGGGCTTGCTTTCCACATCAATGGTCCCATCATGCTCGGAGATGATTCTGTGGCATATGGAGAGTCCGAGGCCGGTTCCTTCTCCGACAGTCTTTGTACTGAAAAAAGGGTCGAATATTTTATCAATAATGTCTCCATCAACCCCTTTGCCGCTGTCGGATATTGTAATTTTGATATACTCCTGCTTATATGGATTCTCTTCATAGACTGTACTAATATTAATCGTCCCGTCTTTTTCCATAAAATAGAACGAGTTCATAATAATATTTACCAGCACCTGTCTCATTGCTCCGGGGTCAGCCATTGTTTCCGGGATGTCCCGTTGAAGATTGAGCGCTATCCAGTGGTGCTGCTTCCTGGCCCCGTGCTTTACAAGAAGTATCACTTCTTTAATGAGTCCGTTAATATCAATTTCTCTATGCATGCCTCCCGATGGTCTTGCAAAATCCAGCAGGGTCTTCAGTGTATCCTTGCACCGGAAAATTTCATTGTTAATGGTCTCCAGATATTCCGGAAAATCCTCAAAAGCCCTTACAGCATTAAGCTCCGGCTCTTTTGCCCTGTCCAGCAATGCCTCTGAATAGCCGGCTATAATTCCGAGCGGATTATTGATCTCATGAGCAACACCGGCAACAAGTATACCTAAAGAAGCCAGGTTATCAGCTCGTATAAGCCGCTGCTCCAGTTTCTTCTGCTCCGTCACTTCTCTAAGATAATTCACAACTCCATATATGTTCCCTTCGCTGTTCATAAGAGGATAAGTCCAGAAATAATAAATACTCCCGCTTACCCCCTTGACCTCTTTAAATAACTGCTTTTTAGATTCAATTGATTCAAAGGACAAATGCTCACCATCCATTATTTGCAGCGTCCTGAATATTTCATATGAACTCTTCTGGATTAAAGAGATTTCCGCCCTTCCCGACTTCTTGATCACTGCCCTGTTGACTCTCAGGACCCTGCCTTTTAAATCCTCAATCCACACCATATCAGTAATAGCATCAAAGGTCTTCTCCCACTCACGCTTCTCTTTTGTTATTTCTTCAAATAAAAGAGCATTTTCAAGGGCAATTGAAAGATGTTTTGCAATAGGCATAAGAATATCAAGATTCATCTCTGAATACTTTTCAGGATGAGTGCTGTCAAGATTCAATGCACCAAGAGGCCGGTCCTTAAACAGAGGGACACTGATTGTAGAACGGATCCCTTCATTTAGCAGCGCAGAGTCACTGGTGAAAGCCATCTCTTTTTTAAGATCATGGTTTATCCATGGTTTCTGACTTGTCGTTACCCATCCGGCGCTGGTTTCCCTGGTTGGTGCAAAAACACCCTTCGTTAGCTTTGTCGGGCGTTTAGTGTCAATGGCAAATATCTCAAGGACATTCCTGCTTTCTTTAAGAAGGGTAATACTGGCCCTGTCAAAATCAATCACCTGCTTTATCTCTAGAAATACAAGCCCGAATATATGCCCGATGCTCAGGCTCGAATTCACTACACTGCTTATTTCATTAATCAGCTCAATCTGTTTCACCTTTTCTTTAAGGTTAGCGATTAGCCGCGAGTTTTCTATTGCAACACCCAACTGGTTTCCTATAGTTGTAAGGAACTGGATATCAAGAGAGGAAAAGTAATCCTTCATCCGGTCCGCAACACCGAGCACACCCACAACCCTTCCTGACCTGTCTCCGATATTCCTGACAACAAGAGGGACACCGGCAATACTATTAAAGCCTGACTCAGTCACGTCAGAGGATGACACCCTTGGGTCATCCAGTACATTTTTTACGAGTAATGCCTTTTCCGATCCAAAAACCCTCTCAATGAATTTCTCATAAGGTTTAAGGACCCCGGCGTCTTCATACTCGCTTTTGCTGACACCTTTATAACAACAGAGCTTTAATTGCCTGGATGTTTCATCTGCAAGATAGATCCATGCAGCATCAAAATTCATAGCACCGGCCAGGGTATCAATTACCCCTTCAGTCATCTCCTCAGGCCCTGTTGCACGGCTTAATATTTTGGCCAGCTCATTATATATATTAATTTCTTTTCTTCTGTGAGCTGCGCGTGTTTCGATCTTTATCGCTTCACTGCGGTCTTCAACAACCACGATATATCCGTCAGAGTGCTTTATAAACGATATCTTGGCAGCAAAGGACTCGCTGTTTTTCTGAAGACACCTTCCTTCAATAACTGTTAATTTCTTTGTAAACGAATTATTTTTTATTGCAGTGGAAAGATGAATAACATCAAAAACAGACATTTTCAGGATATCTTCTTTATTATATTCAAGCCGCTTCATCACCGTGCTGTTGCCGGCAACTATCATAAAATCAGCATCAACTGAAAAAGCTGGAAGATTCAGTCCGTCAAGTACCTCCCACATAAGTGCAGGATTTAGTGATTCATGAATAACCCGTTTCATTTTCTCATTGTAGCACAATGCAATATAAACGGGGAATTATTACTCAACACGGGGCATATTACCTCTATTTATTCTGAACACATATCTGATTTTATTATTATTAAACATGATGTTACGCTCAATCCCCAGGTGGTACTAAAGTTGCAGACAATATAGTGTTTTACGCGTCAATTATCTATATATGAAATATTCTGTGATATATTTACTTTCATGTTACTCATACAATTAATTATCTTCGTTTTTAAAATAGCTTACCCATAAAAAGGAGGCCCTAATGACAAGTCGTGAAGTAATTCTTAAAGCATTTGAAGGAGGCAAGCCTGACCGCGTTCCGGTATCTTTGTTCGGCGGCGGGATGTGGAGCATGAAAGGTTATAACACCTCGTTCCAGGAGTTATCTTCCGACGCTCCAAAGATGACCGACATGCTAGTCGCAATGTCCGAAAAATTGCTCTCCGACATTGTTTACGCAGGATCGGGCTACAACAATTTTCATGCATCCGCTTTTGGGGGAGGGATTAAATTCAGGGAAATGGGCGCCCCTGATCTTCAGGAACACTTTATTGACTCTGTTGATGACCTTCAAAATCTCGATTTCGCCAGTCTGGATTCAAATGAAGTAATTACTACAGTTATCAATGCATTAAAAGATGCAAAAGCAAAAATAGGTAATGAGTTCGTAATTACGATGACGGCCTGGGGGCCATATACGCTGGCAGCAAGGATGGTGGGAGAAGAAAAAATGATGAAGTCCACTTTTAAAAATCCCGAGCTGGTGCATAAAGTCTCCGACTTTGCCACAGACCTGCTCATTCATCTGTTCGAACCTCTTATTGAAGACGGCACAATGGAAGTGATAAGCCTCGCCGACCCTACGGCTTCAGGCGATCTTATATCCAAAAAACAGTTCGAAACTTTTGCCCTGCCCTATCTCAAGAAATTCACGGACTGGGCCAAATCTAAAAATGCGCACACTCTTGTGCATATATGCGGCAACACAACGGACAGACTGGACCTCTTCGCTGAATCAGGCGCAAGCTGCATCAGCCTTGACCATAAGACGGACATAGCAAAAGCAAAAGAAGTACTCCACGGGAAGATATGCTTTGCCGGCAATGTAGACCCGGTCAATATAATGCTGCAGGGGAGTGTACAGGATGTAGAGGACGCCTGCAAAAATGTAATTGAAGCTGCCGGGACTGACGGAGGTTTTGTGCTCATGCCCGGCTGTGATATACCACCTACTGTTCCGTATGAGAACATTCAGAAATTTGTACAGGTAGCAAGAGAGTGGAAACTATAGGAAAGGAGGGGTCAACTATATAACTCAATACCCGGAGGTAATAGCATGGGTTTAGTAGATGAGATCAAGAAGTTCTTATCAAAATTCTCAGAAACATCAACACAAAAGGAGGAATCAATGTCTGACGAAAAAAAGATGTCCCTTGAAGAAGTCAATGAGTATATGATGAAACAGTGTGGTTTTGTTCCGAGAATGTTCCAGACTATCAATACTGTCACTCCTGAGCCCGGAAGGACCTTTGCTGATTTCTACGCCAGTATATTCGGCGACGGTGCGTTGTCAAAGAAAGTCAAAGAGCTTATGTTCATGTCCGGCGGCGTCGCATATTGCTCCCCTAGATGCATAGTCCATGTTATCCCTGCTATTAGAGAAGGCGCAACAACAGGTGAGATTTTTGAAGCAGCCTCAGTCGGTATGATCCTTGCCGGTTTTGTTCCAGGAGGCCCTGGAATTCCCTATGCATTTGAATATGCACTGAAATGTCTTGAGATAGAAGCCAAGTTTAACGCGGGTGAAGAATGGGAGTACATCCCGCAGCCCAAATTTGACCACGGTATTTTTTAGAACGCCCATGCGGGCAATATGTAGGGGCAGGTTTCAAACCTGCCCTTACAAATAAATTTAAGGAGTATTCATGTTTCAATTAACAACTAAACAAAAAGAGTTCCAAATAGGCGGAAGTAAAATCGGAGGTACACCGGGACAAAATCCTCCTCTGCTCATCGCGTCCATGTTCCATAACAAGGACAGAATTATGCAGGACAGAAAAGGAAATTTTGACAGGAAAAGGGCTAAAGAGCTTATCAAACAACAGGAAGAACTTTCTGCCTCTACCGGTATTCCTTCAATGGTTGCCATGGTAGCCAATACCGCTGAAGAGGCTCAGATATATATAGATTTTTACCTTGAAAATACTGACATGCCATTCGGCATCGATATGTGGGTTGCTGAAAAAAGGGCCAAAGCAACAGAGTACGTTGCTAAAGTAGGGGCCCAGGATAAATTCCTCTACAACAGTATAACCCCTTGGGACAAGGACATTAAGGGACAAGTCAGCAAGCTAAAAGACCTGGGTATAAAGCATGTAGTTATTCAGGCATTTGATGATAAAGACCAGTCTCCCGCAGGCAGGCTTAAATCACTCGAAAGCCTTCTTGATCAGGGAGCAGGTGATTTTGATACAGTAATCGTTGACACCTCTGTCATGAACCTGCCCGCAACATCCTTCTCATTAATAGCAAACAGAATTATTAAGGAGAAAACCGGCCTTCCCTGCGGAGGTGCATACTCAAACGGAACACATATGTGGAAGGAATCAAAGGAAGTATGGGGTCTTGACGGTTTCAAGGCCATGGATGCAGTTGCACAGGGAATGTCATCAGTACTCTGGAGTGATTTCAACTTCTACGGACCTATAGTTACTGCCCCGCGCATATTTCCTGCAGTGGCCACTGCCCACATTCTTCTTTCAACACTCTTATATGATGAAACAAATGTAATGCCCGATAACAACGACCTTCCCATCAGGAAATACTTTGCCGACTTCCTGGACAAACTGAACGCGGGCGCAGCAAGAAAATAATGACTAAAGAAACACTAAAGGAGGCAGTATGACAGAAAACACAATGACATCACGGGAAAGAGTGCTTAAGCTCTTTGCCGGTGAGAAAATAGACAGGCCGCCCTGTTTCAGCGGTATGGGTAATGTAACAGCAGAGGGACTGAAAAAGTTCGACTACAAATTCGCGGCAGTACATTCAGACGCAAAGATGATGGCTGATTCAGCCGCTTCTTCATACAAACTGTACGGCTTTGAATGCGCTGTTGTGCCATTCGATTTATGTGTAGAGGCGGAAGCCCTCGGATGCGAGATTAACGTTTATTCTCACCTGGAGGACATTCTTTATCCTACTATAAAGACAAAGCTCATAAACAGTGAAGATGAGATGGATATCCAGCTTCCTTCAGACATTGCATCACGCGGCAGGGTCCCGATGATGAAGGAAGTCATCAGGCTTCTTAAGGAAGACATCGGAAACGACGTTGCAATAGGAGCACATGTGCTCGGCCCTTTTACGCTTGCAGGTCAGATCATGGAATTGAATACCTTATTAAAGCTGTCTTTCAAAAAACAGGAGAAGGTAGGGAAACTGCTTGACATGATGGCTGACGCGCTTATCACTATAGCAAAAGAATATGTAGACGCCGGCGCTGATTACATCACTGTCAGAGAAATGGGGGCCACATCGGACGTACTAAGCCCCAGGGTATTTCAAAATCTCATTCTGCCCTATCTCAAAAAGATATTTACAGAAGTAAAGACAAACAGTGTAATTCACATATGCGGAAAGACGAATGACATAGCCGGCTTTATGGTTGAATCAGGCGCAACGGCTATTAGTGTCGACCAGAAGAACGATGTAGTGGAAGCTAGAAAAAAGATAGGCGATGAACCGCTGCTGTTCGGCAACTATGACCCTTACAACATTCTTGTATCAGGCACGCAGGAGCAGGTCAGAGAGACCATGAAACAGTGTATGGACAATGGCGTAGATGCCGTTTGGCCCGGCTGTGATATATGGCCTACGGTACCGCCGGAAAATTTCAATGCAATGATGGATGAAGTTAAAAAATACAGGAGGTAATTCATGGCAACAGAAGAAAAAACAAAGGAAATCCTGGATAAATTAAAAAACGCGGTTATCCAGTATGATGAAGACACTGCCAAAGAAGGCGCGGAAGAGGCCCTGAAGGAAGAACTCAATCCTAATGACGCCATATTCAACGGTCTCGTAAGCGGGATGGAGGAAGTTGGCAGGCTTTTTGAGGCACAGGAATATTTCGTGCCCGAACTGCTTATGTGCGCTGACGCACTCTATGTCGGACTGGACATCTTAAAACCTCATGTCAACCAGCTTGACCTGGGCGTTAAGGGCTCGGTAGTCATCGGCACCGTTGAAGGCGACGTGCATGATATCGGTAAAAACATCGTCAAGATGATGTTTGATGTAGCCGGTTTTGAAGTCTATGATCTGGGCAAGGACGTCCCGCTCGATAAATTCATAGAAGAACAGATCAAGACCGACTCTGACCTCGTTTGTCTCTCAGCCATGATGACAACAACAATGGTTGGCATGAAAAAAGTCATCGATGATCTCAAGGCAAAGAATCCGGACATTAAAATCATGATCGGCGGCGCTCCTGTATCTCAGGACATCGCTGAAAAATGGGGAGCAGACGGATACGCCGGAGATGCAAACAATGCACTGAAAGACGCGATTAACATGATCAGTTCTTTGAAAAAAATGAAGGAAGATGCTGAACGTAAAAATAGTTAATGAATGACATAATCGAAAAGGCGCTGCTAAAAGCAGGGGCCGACATAGTGGGTTTTGCCGATGTAAAAAACATCTTAAAGCCTGAGATTGCGCACCTTGAAAGGGCCATTTCAATAGGCGTTTGTAAAAACCTGAATGAAAACACGGTACGTCTACTGGACAGTCTCAAGAAAAAGGCGGTGCTGATGCTAAAGAAGGAAGGATACAGATACCTGAGCATACCGCCGGATTCGGACAGGGCCAAAGACTCTTTCATTTCAAATCTCTATCCTCTTTTTCCCCACAAGATAGCAGCCACATCAGCTGGTGTGGGGTGGATCGGTAAAAACGGCCTTCTCATCAACCCTGAGTTCGGACCTCGCCTGTCCCTTGCTACAGTACTTACGAATGCACCTTTGGAAACGAGCAAGCCCTATGAAAAGAGCATGTGCGGCAATTGCAGTCTCTGTGTTGAGTACTGTCCTTCAGATGCTATCACAGGAAAGGAATGGTCCAGAGAAAATCCTTTTGTAGATCTGATAAATCTTCAGAACTGCAAAGACCACAAGGAAGGAACAAGGAGCTTTAACGGAAAGCCAAATTGCGGATTCTGCATAACAATTTGCCCATATGGGCGGAAGCAGATAAAAAGCCAGAGTGCATAACAAGTTGCGGCTCTGATTATTTTATATTTTTTATAGATTGGAGAAGTATAGATGAAAAAACATAAGGTCATTTTCCAGCCCTCCGGAAGAAGGGGCGAGGTAGAAGAAGGTAAAACGCTCCTTGAAGCAGCCCAGGCACTTGGAGTAGACATAGAAGGGCTTTGCGGAAACAAGAAAGTTTGCGGCAAATGCAAAGTAAGGATCGAGGAAGGATACTTTGAAAAAGATAACATTGATTCGGGCATGGCGCATCTCTCACCGCTTGGCGAAGATGAAATAAAACACATAAAGCCCGAAGACGGGCCGGGCATCCGCCTTTCCTGCTCTGCAGAGGTACGGGGCGATGTTAAAGTGTTTGTCCCCGAACGCTCAAGAGCAGGCAAGCAGGTTGTTCGCAAAGCGGCCAAAGAGCTTTCAATTGCCTTAGACCCTGCCGTAAAAAAATACAATATCGACCTGGAAGCGCCGACACTTCATGATATGACGACCGGAGATTACGAAAGGGTCCTTAAATTTCTTGAAGACGACTATGGTTTAAAAGGCCTTACCTTTGACTTTATGGTGCTGAAGTATCTTCAGGATGTCTTGAGAGTAGGCGAATGGAAGGCAACAGTAACAGTGTGGATGGACAAAGAAATAATCAAAGTGGAGCCGGGCTTTATCGATGCGACTTATGGCCTTGCCGTGGACATTGGAACTACAACATGTGTGGGGTATCTGACCGATTTAACTACAGGCAAAGTTGTTAACACGGAATCTATGATGAACCCACAGGTGCCTTATGGAGAGGACGTAATGTCACGCATCACCTATGCTATGACAAACGATGAAGGTCTTGAGACAATGCACAAGGCCATAATCCAGGGGCTTAATGAAGTGATTGAGAAAGTTGTTTCTGAAATTATCAAGGACTGCCCTACTCCCGGATTCGCGATAGACGACCTGACCATCGTATTTAATACGGCTATGCATCATATATTCCTGGGCATGAATCCGATTTATATAGGCCGTTCGCCATTTATACCCGCTGTCCAGAATTCCCTGGATATTAAAGCCCGTGACATCGGTCTGAAGATAAACCCTTCTGCATACATACATGTGCTGCCTATCGAAGCAGGTTTCGTCGGAGCAGATAATGTGGGAGTTCTGATTGCAGAGGAACAATATAATCAGGATGAAATGGTTCTTGTGATTGATATCGGAACAAACGGTGAACTTCTGCTCGGCAACAGAGACAGGGTCTGTTCAACCTCATGTGCTACAGGCCCGGCATTTGAAGGGGCACAAATAAAGTTCGGAATGAGGGCCGCACCCGGTGCCATTGAAATCGTTCTGATTGATCCTGAAACAAAGGATCCTAAATATAAGGTAATAGGAAAATCAGACTGGCATTCTGACCTTAAAAAGATAGATGCCAAAGGCATATGCGGCTCTGCCATCATAGATGTTGTTGCAGAGATGTTTAAAGCCGGGATTATAGATAAGTCCGGCAGGTTTGCAAAGGACCTTGATACGCCGCGGGTAAGAAAAGATTCAGACAGCAGGCCGGAGTATGTCCTTGCATGGGCCAATGAAACATCCATCAACACTGACATTACCATAACACAGGGAGATGTCAGGGCATTACAGCTCGCAAAGGGTGCCCTTTACGCCGGCGCAAAATTAATGATGAAAAAACTGGGGGTCACAAAACTCGACCGTGTCATACTTGCAGGCGCCTTCGGAAGCCATATCAACAGGGAAGCCTCAATAACACTGGGAATGTTCCCTGATTGTCCAATAGATATGGTATATGCTGTGGGCAATGCAGCTGGTGACGGTGCAAGGATGGCACTTCTCAATAGAGACAAGAGGATAGAGGCCAATGAAAAGGCGCGATGGGTAGAATTCATTGAAATAGCAACGGACCCGACATTTGAAAAAGAGTTCATGCAGGCCATGCATATACCTCATATGAAAGACAAGTTCCCTCACTTAAAAGAGCTGTTGGCAAAGTCAGGCAGTAAAATAGAGATAAAGGGATAATAATAAATATGAAGCCACCCCTTTGAAAAAGTCGGAGCTCCTTTTAGCGGAGACTCGTATCGAGGGGGATAGGGGGGATTTTTCAATAATCTCCCTCAATCCCTCTTTTCCAAAGAGGGACGAAACACACTAAAATGACAAAGGTTAAAGTTAATTCAGGCAACTGCGGTTATTCAGTTTTAATAACAGCCCAAAAAGTAAACGGGACAATAGTAGAGATATCCCTTGAATCAGAATGCGGGATGGTTATGAATATGCTTAACGAGATCTCTTTGCTCGATATGAGGCTGCTATTCACAAATCATATCGTAAATCCTGTGTACAGGTCCGCTGCCATGCATTTAAAGCATACAGCCTGTCCTGTTCCCTTTGCGATTTTAAAGGCTGCCGAGGTTGCTCTCGATCTGTGCGTTCCGGAGAACGTTAATATTACATTTATAAAGGAGTGATGACAATTATGGTAATGGCAGAACCTTACCGTAAACATAAGCACACAAATAACATCATTATGGAGAATTCATGACCGTCACATTAATATTAAGCATTTTTCTCATTGTCTCAGTTGTGATCAATGTTATTCTTTTCACCAGACAGGGATCAGGCAAATTCAACAGGGAACTTGACACTTTTTTCTCTCAAAATATGGCAGGCAGAATCAGCCTTGCTTCGCAATTTTCTCCGTCAGCTTCCTCAAATAAAGAAATCACCTCGCATCTCAATTTATTTATTAAACAATTAAGAAGCACCTTTAAAAATGTGTTTTCTCTCGGTTTCAGTCTTACAAGAACGTCTGATGAAATGAAGGAGTCTTCAAAACAACTTCTTGCAATGTCAGACGAGACGAGCTTCCAGGCTTCCCAGGTTGCTACTGCCATGGAGGAGATGAGCGCTACTGTAAATGAAATTGCCCGAAATTCTTCAACAGCAGCGGAATCCAGTGCTGCTGCCAGGAATAATGCTGAAAGCGCGGAGAACAATATTTCCGAGAATATGAAGAGCATACAGGATCTTTCACAAAATGTATCAAACTGGGCAGAAACAAACAGGGCCCTTTCAGAAGCCACAGGTAAAATTGATGAAATCATACTGGTAATCAATGATATAGCCGACCAGACAAATCTGCTGGCCCTTAATGCTGCAATTGAGGCGGCAAGGGCGGGTGAGCACGGCAGAGGGTTTGCCATTGTTGCTGATGAAGTGAGAAAGCTCGCTGATAAAACGGGCAAGGCCACCGAAGAAATCGGCGGTATGATAAAAAACGTCAAGACAAAAGCTGAAAACTCTCTCGATACAATGGACTCCACTCTCAAGGGGGTTGATGAAAGCATCGACCGCTCCAGGCACGCAGAAGAATCTCTTAATAAGATCGTTTCCGAAGTCAAACAGGTAACCGATATGATCCAGCAAATAGCTGTTGCAGCAGAGGAGCAGTCCAAGGTATCAGATGAAGTTCTTTCAAACATGGAGAAGGTCTCTGGCAACGCAGCAGATACAAAAGGTCTTGCTGAAAAAATATCGGAATCAGGCAATGCTCTTGCAGGTGTGTCATTGAAACTCTATAACCAGCTTTGCAGTATTAAAATCGACAGTACCGATGATCAAATGGAAAAGCTGCTGTTATCATGTTCATCGGACTTTTCATCCATAATTTCCGATTCTTTAAAGCGGGCAAAAATAGACCAGCAGTCTCTCTTTGATGAAAATTATGTCCAGACTGGAGATGAAAGTAAATTCTCCGTAAAATCCAACAGATTATTCGACTCCGATGTTTTACCGATGCTGCAAAGGTGGTCTCAATCTGACAAAAGATTGATTTATGCTGTTGCAATGGACAGAAACGGCTACATGCCGACACATACACTGCCTGCCAGAGCAAAGGTTAAAATGAATGACCCTATATCTTTGAACGGAGCAAAGAGCAGCACAATCATGGGTCAGGCATTCAGACGCCCTATCGCCGCTGGAGGAGAACTCGTCGTAGATATAGCCTGTCCTATAACTATAGAAGGCCGCCACTGGGGCTGTCTGAGAATAGGGTATCTGCCGGAGATGGGGCAATGACTTTTTTTAACTTCCGGTAATATATTGAACTATGGGATTATTTCTAACATTAACAACATATACTGTCTGTGTCATATTTATGTCACGATTTATCATGCATATCCTGTCATGGATAAAGGCCGGCAGTGAACCTTCCCTGGGGCCGCCTACAAAATTATTCACAGCAGCAACAATTATTGAAACACTTCTGGATTTGGTATTTTTCAGAAGACTGTACCGGACAAACAAATTACTATGGGCCGCCTCGTTCACATTCCATATCTCTCTGTTCTTTGTAATCATCAGACATTTAAGATTTTTTATGTATCCCGTTCCCCGGATCATTATATCTCTGCAGCAGACAGGTATTTATGCAGGTTATATCCTGACTGTTTTTATACTGTTATTATTCATTATCAGAACAATAAATAATCATGACAGGTATGTTTCAATCTACAACTATTATCTTATTACAATACTTTTCTTCACAGGATTGACAGGCATTATGTTAAAGCTGTTCTACAGGACCAGCCTGGTGGACGTTAAGGCATTTATTCTGGGAATCCTTACATTCCAGCCCGAAACTATGCCTGACAGTTTATTGTTTAAAGTCCATTTCACTCTTGTTCTTATCTTAATACCTTCAATCCCTTTCCATCTGCTGACGGCTCCAGTCATCACAATGGACGCCCGAAGAAGGGAGCAGGGACTAAATCTGGTGATGCATGAAAAATAAAGAACCCTTCGGCAAAGAACTGACAAAAGTCCAGCGCGTTGAGCTTGATGCATGCACGCAGTGCGGTGAATGCCTCAAGCACTGCCCTGTTCAGCAGGTCACGGGAAGGCCGGAAGTATCACCGCCTGAAAAAATCCGGCTCTTCAGGAAACTCATACATGAGACGGACAGCCTCAAATCAAAAATATTCGGCGAAGGTGATATTGACCCGAAACTGTTTCAGGACCTTACAAACGCACTTTATGAATGCACTGTGTGCGGCGCCTGCGGACAGAGCTGTCCGGTGGGGCTATTCAACCAGCGGCTCTGGCCCGTTCTCAGAAAAGAGATGGTCAAAAGGGGACTCGGCCCGATAGGGCCTCAGGCAAATATGCAGAAAGTAGTACAGGAAACAGGCAATCCTTACAATGAGGCACCTGAGAAGAGATACAGTCCATGGTTTCCTGAAGGCGTAAAGCTAGTTGAAAAGTCTGAAATCGCGTACTATGCCGGCTGCACAGGCGCCTATTGCGCTCAGCCGATGGTAAGAGGTGATGTGCTTGTTATGAACAAAATTGGAGAGCCATTTACCATGCTGCCCCCTGAAGACGAAGTATGCTGCGGATTCCCGCTATTTATTACAGGACAGCATGACATGCTAAAGGACCTGACAGAGAGGCTCGTAAATGCATATGAGGAAAGAGGGGTCAAAACACTGGTCTGCTCATGCCCCTGCTGTGTAAATATTATGGCAAGAGACTGGCCCATATTTTATGGCAAAGAGCTGCCGTTTAAAATACGCCACATAACACAGTTCGTTGACGATTCCTTAAAGAGCGGAAGATTAAAAATTAAAAAAGGCTTAAAAGAGAGGGTCATCTATCATGACCCGTGCTATCTCAGCAGAGGCGTAGGAATAATAGAAGAGCCAAGGTCAATACTGAAACATATACCTGATATTGAACTCCTGGAATTCGACAGGCACGGCGTTGATTCCAGGTGCTGCGGCTCCGGCGGTGCTGCAAGAAAAGTCTTCAGTGACAACGCCATTGCAATGGGACGCCTGACAATTGATGAAGCAGTAGAAAAAAAGGCTGACAAGCTGGTACTCGGTTGTCCCGCATGCTACGAAAAAGTTAATGAGGCCCTTGAAGGCCATGATAAACAGATTAAAATTATAGATATAATGGAGCTGGTTGCGGGTCTAATTTAATTTTACAAGGAGCGAGGAATTCAGCCTTTTCACTGGACCCCTCGAATCCTGGATCCCTTGAACCCTGTTTTTTAATTATGCGCAATTACAAATTAAAGTGTAAAAAATGCGGAGCCGTCGTAGAGGAAAGCGGAATAACTCCACATGAGCACTGCACGGACTCCCTGTATGTAGCCGATTACAACGATCACCAGTTTGCAGTTAAAGACATCAGCAGCATCTGGAAGTTCAACTGGCTTCCGGTCGGTAGTCCTGAATTTTTGCAGCCCGGCCCTGCTGTTTATAAATCGGAAGGGCTTGCAGGAAAACTGGGGCTCAATAATCTGTACATAGCGTTCAACGGGTATTGGCCTGAACGCGGTGCGGAAATTACTACCTGCACATTCAAGGAGTTTGAAGCGGCCGTTGTCCTGGAAAATGCGCGCACCAATGACATAAATGGCATGGTCGTAGCTTCAGCCGGCAATACGGCAAGGGCATTTGCACATCTATCTACTGTATCAAGCATTCCGGTGATCATTGTAGTACCTCGTATGTGCCTGTTTGAAATGTGGTACCTGGAGGCGTCCTTAAAAATACCCACTATTGTTCTTGCTGAGGGCGATTATTCCAATGCCATTGACCTTGCAAAGCGGATCGCTATGGTAATGGATTATCCTTTTGAGGGTGGAGTAAAGAATATCGCAAAAAGAGACGGCCTCGGGCTTGTACTCCTGGAAGCTGTATCAAAAATAGGAAAACTCCCGGACCGTTATTTCCAGGCAGTGGGAAGCGGCACTGGAGCAGTTGCAGTATGGGAAATGGCCGGACGGTTCCTGCGTGACGGCAGATTCGGCTGGAAACTTCCCTCCCTTCACCTTGCACAAAATTTACCCTTTGCTCCAATGACAAAAGCATGGAATAACGGAAGCAGGAGACTGGCAAAGGAGGACCTGGATCCTGACCTTATTGCTCAAATAACAACAAGGGTAATTTCAAACCGTTATCCTGCATATTCAGTCCAGGGCGGAGTATACGATGCACTGCTGGCCACAAAAGGGAAGATGTACGGAATAGAAAATGATGACGTGTTTGCAGCAATGGAACTGTTCGAAAAATCTGAAGGGATAGACATCGTCCCCGCAGCAGGAGTAGCTGTAGCCGCACTTGAGGATGCTGTGAAGAACAATCATGTTGATAAAAATGATACGATATTATTGAATATAACAGGCGGCGGTGAAAACAGGCTGCGGAAAGATATGAAAACCCACAGGGTCAAACCTGCATTCATATCAAAAGATATTTCCGATGATGATTTAAAGGAGTTTATGTGCAATCTGCTGAAGACAGACTGATTAGTATTCTTAAAGAGAACAATATAGACTTTATATCGTCCCTCCCCTGCGACAGGATCAAGTTCCTGCTTGAACGAATCAAAAAAGAATTCAGTCATATCCCCCTTACAAGGGAAGAAGAAGGAGTAGGCATCTCAGCCGGTATATCAATGGCAGGGAAAAAACCTGCTATGTTTGTGCAGAGCTCAGGCATAGGCAATATGATAAACGCACTCCTGTCCCTGACCGGGTTCTATGAACTTCCCCTGCCAATATTTATCAGCCAGAGGGGCATTTACAAGGAAGGGATTGCTGCTCAGCTGCCGATGGGTCAGAAACTTCCCGGTATTTTAAAAGGTGCAGGAATCCCATATTCAATTATCAGCACTCCCGATGATCTCAACATTGTGGAGAAAAATCTGCCTGATGTTTTTAAAAAAAATGAGATGCATGCATTCCTCCTCAGCCCCGCTGTTTTTGAGGGAATATGTGATACAGCGCTTGCAGCTCCGACATGTCCGATCAGGGGGTGGTCTGTAGATGAGACGCAAAAGCCGTTCCCTAAATACACTCGTTATGAAATGCTGGACATAATAAAAAAAGAACTGAACGCTAAAGTGGTAGTTTGCAATCTGGGTGTCCCTTCAAAAGAGCTTTATGAAATACATCATCAACCATCAAATTTCTACATGCTCGGAAGTATGGGCATGGCAACTCCGATAGGCCTCGGGATAAGCCTTGCATCAAAACAGGAAGTGATTGTTATAGACGGAGACGGGAGCCTGCTCATGAACCCGGGTACTCTCGCAGTTGCAGCTCATTTCAACCCTGACAACCTCAAAATTTTCGCAGTTGACAACAGTTCCTACGGTTCAACGGGTGAGCAGTCCACATTAACTGGCTCCTGTGTTGATCTCGCCCTTCTGGCAAAGGGCTTCGGAGTTGGTAATGTGATAAAGGCTGCAGGCAAGAAGCAGCTGATTGATGCGATCAAGGAACCGGCCGGAGGATTAAAATTCATCCATGCACTTGCCCGACCCGGCAATGCAAAAGTCCCCAATATTCCTCTTGATCATTTAGATGTAAAAAAAGGGGTTGTGGAATTTATCCTGCCATAGGGGCTGCCCGGCAGTCAGTCTTTGTCCATCTCCTGTTAACGGTCCTTCGACTATAAAATATATATCAGCTAAGGCGCAATAGTTCAGCAGAACTATATTCATCAAATAATTATGGGCTGCGCATGTTTATTCCGGAAAGCTATTGAGAATCGACTCCAGGGACCGGATATCTGTGTTGCTCAAACCAGTGAATTTTAACCTGACTATATTCAGGTCCGATGCTTCCTTTCCTTTCTCATCAGTTGTCGGCACACTGTCAGGGACAGGTTTAACTTTTAATGTTACTTTTTCATTATTACAGGAAATATCGACTGTCTGCATTTGATCAAAAACCATCTCCCTTGAAGTCTCAAGGCATATGCCTCCGAAACTAATATCTTTAATCATGACATTGTCCGAGTTGCCAAACTCTGCATGGCAGTTTCCATTAATTTCAAAGCGTCTATATCTCCGTCTTTCGGAAACTTTATCACTTATTGCCGATTTTATCTCGATCTCACAGGTGCGCCTTTTATCCTTATACATCTCTTCATCTGCTCGGGAGATCAACTCGTCAATGGAGCAGGGATGCTCCGGATCGTAATGTGCGGAACCGGCACTAAGCTTTAACTGATAGCTGCGTTCTGCATGTGTATTGTAATATTCGATTTTTTCCTGAAGATGATTATCTACAATACCTTCAATGCCTCCCTCGACAGGCTCGGACAGCAGCACCACAAACTCATCACCTCCGATGCGGGCGATAATGTCCGATTCGCGAAAGGTCCTCCTGAGAATGCCCGCTGTATCACACAGGGCCTGATCACCCTCTTTGTGACCGAATTTGTCATTTATCTGCTTCATATGATTAAGGTCCAGATACAGGAGATACATCTTTCTTTTATTACGGTCTGCCAATTTGCGCTGCTGCTCCGAGAGGGTAAAAAATCCACGCCTGTTAAAGAGACCGGTAAGATCATCAGTAATAGTAACCGCTCTTAACTGCTCTTCCAGTTTTTTACGCTCTATCGCATAGTAAATGGAACGTGTCAGCAGCCGGTTGTCCACCTGCCCCTTTCAAGATAATCCTGCGCCCCCTTTTTCATTGCTTCTATTGCAGTACTTTCATCGCTGATACCGGTCATTATGATAACCGGCACATTAGGTGCTGATAATTTTAGCTTTTCAAATGTTTGCAAACCCTCACTGTCGGGCAGGATCAGGTCGAGCAGCACTACATGGAACTTCTCTTTTGACAGACCTGTCAGTCCCTCTTCAAGGCGTTCTGAATTCTCTATAGAGAAGGTCTCTCCATTTACCTGTTTTAACATGTCACGTATTAAATAAACATCGGTAGGGTTGTCCTCAATCAGCAGGATTTTGATCGTGTCATTGTTCATATTCTGATTATAACGGAGGCAGTTTTACTGTATTAAACCAGAAGTCTCCGATGGAATTCATCACCTTAACAAAGTCGCTCAAACCGGCAGGTTTGGTTATATAGCAGTTTGCATTCAGCTGGTAAGCACTGCGTATGTCTATTTTGGAACTGGATGAACTCAGTACAATGACAGGGATTGAGCTTAAGTCTCTACTGGATCTTATAGCATCCAGCACATCGTACCCGTCTTCTTTCGGCATGTTGAGATCTAGAAGAATCATGTCCGGTCTGGGAACGCTTTCAAAACGGTCTATACGCTGCAAGAAATCTATTGCTTTAGAGCCATCTTCCACCACATGCAGGTTACAATCAAGATCGCATTCCCTGATCACTTCCTTCATAAGACGGACGTCTGCAGGACTGTCTTCTACAAGCAGGATTTCTCTTGAAGGCTGCAATGCTCTGACGCTGGCATTTCCGAAATTACCTCTACTTGTTGGTACACTCATTTACAAGAACCTTATTAAATATGTTTTTCCAGTGTGAACAACTTAAGAATAAAACCTAATTAAAACCTCGCTCTATGATTATAATTGTCTCACACATTCAGGTGAAAGACAAATCATTTTTTAACATCCGGTATTGTAAAGAAAAAAACGGAGCCTTTCCCCGGCTCTGATTCTACCCAGATTTTTCCGCCAAGGATGTCAATAATTTTCTTGCAGATTGCCAATCCTATACCTGTGCCCGCATATTCGCTTCTGCTATGCAGACGCTTGAAGATTTGAAATATCTGTTCCTTATGCGGTTCCTCTATACCGATGCCGTTGTCTGAAATCGAAAAAAGCCATTCTTCATTCGTTTGCCTGGCCGATATATGAATACGCGGTGGATCTTCCCCGTGAAACTTTATCCCGTTATTGATCAAATTCTGAAACAGCAGTTCCATATTCATATCATCCATCATAAGTGTTGGTAAGGGATCAAACGTTACTTTTCCACCTTTTCTCTCAATTAATACGGTCAAATTAGCAATAGCCCGGACCAACATTTTGTTGCAATCAACAGGCACAGGTATTTTACTTTCGCTTACACGCGAATAGGTAAGCAGGTCATCAATCAGCTGCTCCATCCTTCCTGTGCCATCCTGGACAAACCCGATAAACTCATCGGCCTCTTTATCAAGTTTACCCCTGTAGCGCTGGGAAAGAAGGTCTGTGAAGCTTCTAATAGTTCTAAGCGGTTCTTTCAGGTCATGAGACGCAATGTAAGCAAAACGTTCCAGTTCAGTGTTTGAACGTTCAAGCTCTCCAAGCGTAGAATTCAATTTATCCTCAGCCTTCTTGCGGTCAGTGATGTCAATGGCATAATGCAGAAATGTATCTTTATCTATCGGGTCCCAATAGGTGTCCCACACTCTGTCAAAAGCATGGACTTCGGGATCATTCATTGTCCTCAACTCCGGTCCCTTCATGGCATCGTCAGCCAGGCAAAAAATGCATTTTATTCCCTTATCATCAGGATTATCTTCTGACCGTTTTTTGTCCTCATCAGAAAGATATTCACATTTACCAAATTCCTTCCAGCAGTATTCACCCAGTGTCACTCCTATATCAAGGGCACTTTGATTCGCTGCCTGCACAATCCGTCCAGTATTGATAAGCATCGCCGGATGAGGGATAGCGTTAAGAAGGAGTTCATTTAAATGCTGCTTTTCTTTAAGGGCCTCTTCAGCTTTCCTGCGCTCTGTTATGTTGATCACAGCCGTTCGTATCCGATTGTAATGGCCTAGCAGGGTGCTGCTTACGATTTGAGCATAAAATTCGGAACCGTCTTTTCTTTTTATCCTTAATTCACAGGTATGCCTTGTGCTACTTTTAAGCACCTCCTGACGATGCATATAAAATATATCCTGATCATCTTTGTGGATGAAACCGGAAAAAGGTTTTTTTATCAGGAAACTTCTCTCAATGCCTAGCTGCTCGGCAGCTGTTAGGTTAGCCTCAAATATCAGCCCGTTTTCATCAAAAGTGAGATATCCTATAGGTGCAAAGTCGTAAAGGTCGGCATATTTTGTACGGGAGTTTTCGAGCTCTTCCTGAGCATGCCTTAACTCCTCGTTCTGCATTTCAAGTTCTATCTGGTGTACCTGAAGCTCGTGAATAACGCGATGGGATTCGGCAGCAGATAATTCATGAAGCGGTTTTGAAGTAAGCCGTCGCAGTTTTTCTTCAGCCTTTTTGCGAAGGTCGTCAGATTGTTTTTGATTTACGGCCTTTTCCTTCATAGCTGTTACCTACAAAAAGTTTCAGTGTACAAAGTCCGTTCAGACGTCATTAAGCTACCTCTTGTTATCGACTATTTCTGTAGGGGGATAAAATACATATAATAAATTGAATAGATAATTAATATTATATCACTACAGTGCCAAAGTAAACCTTTATTTAGCCCTTTGCCGGAGAATGAATAAAGCTCACTTATTAATCAATTTCCCTTTTAATATAAGAGCAACATAATATTATTCTCTATGGGAGATAATGTCTGCCAGGCTTATCCTGTCCTTCCCTGTCATGCCGATAAATTTTAGTCCGGCATCATAGTCTTCCAACTCGGTTAACTTTGACCAGACCATTATGCCCTTGAGCGGGATTTTTTTACTTTCAATAGATACCGTCATTGAATAAAACTTATTTGTCATGGGATGGTCCATACTTGAAAGACAAATTCCACCGGCGCTTATATTCTTAATCCTGATCAATTCAGATTCACCGATTTTAACTTCGCAGTTTTCTCCTGCGCTGCGACGGGCAGTGTTGCGTCTTTCATTTGCGACTTTACTTAATGCTGTCTCCGGCCCCGGAATTGTATGCAATCGCTTGTTTCTGTACATTGCGTAGTCAGCTCTTATTAGAAGGTCTTCAATAGAACAGGGGCCAACGGGCTCTGAATTAGCGACTCCGATGCTAAGCGATAAATCATAGCAGCAGGAACTCTGTTCATTGAACTGACGTATATTATTATTAATGTGATCTAGAATAGTACTCTCGATGTCCTGATCGGGTGGCTCTGTCAGAAGCGCTGCAAACTCGTCACCCCCGATACGTCCGACTATGTCAGCTTCCCTGAATGTACTTGTAATTATACGGGAAACATTTATTAATGCCCTGTCCCCTTCTCTGTGTCCATGGGTATCGTTGATCTTTTTCATCCCGTCAAGATCGAGAAAAACAAGTGATACGTTAGTCCTGTTCCGGTCCGCGATTTTACACTGCTGCTCTGCAAGCGTTAAGAAACCCCTCCTATTCATAATTCCAGTAAGTTCGTCGGTAATGGATGACTCCCTCAACTTCTCCTCCATCTCTTTGCGGGAGCTTATATCTCGCCAGACTTCCACAGTGTCACCACTCTTCCCATTAGTGCCCCACATCGGGGTTGAACTAAAAATAAAATGGCCCTTTAATTTCTCTTCATAAATCTCTGCAACCTGCGCCCGACCTGATAATACACCTTTACTATGCAGGCAGTAAGACAGCGGTTCGGCAGTGCCATGGGTTACCGAATAACATGTTCGGCCTATTAGTTCATTACGGTCAATTCCGAGTCTTTCCGACAGCGCCTTATTGGCCCTTTTAACTCTGAACTGATTATCAATGATCATGATAATATCCGGGATAAGATCAAATGTCCTCTCCCACTCAGCTTTGACCCGCCCAACATCCTCCTCGGCCAACCAGCGCTCGGTCACATCATTTATTACCATCCGGATCTGATAGATACTACCCCTGGAGTCCTTTACCGGTAAGCATTCCATATGTGCATAGAAAACAGAAACGTCCTTTCGTTTCAACCTAATAACAGCAGACTGCTGCTTAACTGTTTTGATTAGTTGATTACAATGCAGATAATAAGCATCCTGGTCATTCTCATGAACGAAACATGAAAAAGGATTATTAATAAGCAGACCTCTTTCGACCTGCAGCATTGATGCTCCTGGCAGGTTCACTTCTGTAATCAGCCCTTTTACATTTAAAGTAAAGTATCCGGCAGGAGCATGGTCGTAGAGATCAACATAATTGGATCGCGACTTCTCAAGCTCCACGTGGGTCCTGCGAAGCTCTTCATTCTGCATCTCCAGTTCAATCTGATGTACTTCAAGCTCAGCAATTAGACGGTAGACATCGTCAGGGGGAATTTCAGGATTGGAGGTTTTCTTTTTTTTGGCAAGGGCTGTTTCAGCCAGTGTACGAAGTGATAATGCCTTATCCGGTCCAGCTCTTTTGTTCTTCTTCATAGAGCCCCCCAATATACTAAAATATACTACATTTAGTTTACGCTGTAAATGATTATTACGACTTCTGAGATTTTTTCATGTTATTTAAGCAAGTTACGCATTAGGTGGTTGGATGTGCAAAAACGCTGACAATGCGTTTCATTATAATTGGAAGATAAGTGTACAGTTTATAAAGCAAAAAAAACAGGACGCCATATCAAGCATCCAGGGCGACCCGCCGGGTAGCCCCTACATAGGCGGGAGAACATCTTCTTCGTCTAAATCGTCTTCATCCTTATATGCCCTTTTTTTCAGTATGACCCTTATAAAACCATACAGCAAAACAAGTCCTGCCAGGGTAAATAGTACCTGATAGATGTTATTGCTCAGGTATGTAAGCCATGTATATTTTCTCTTGAGATCATCATGCCAGCGTTCTTCAAGTTTACCCGTTGACATGGACAGTGCCCTTGCAATTGCTATATCAATAGTGCGGCCATCTTTTAGATGCTTTATTATTCTCAAAATACTATCGCGGCCATGCTCTTTAACGATGTAATCAACGATGCTTTTACTCTCCTGGTAGGCAAGCTGTAATGAACTGCTG
>PIVU01000449.1 GCA_003354025.1 Nitrospirota bacterium | reverse complement strand
AGAGTAAGACAGAATATCAGAGGAAGAAAAATACTGCAGCTTTTCCCAGAAGGTTTATTTAAGTTTCTCTGCAAAGAATATAATGTGGACCATAAGGTAATAAAACTGACAGGAGAAGTTTTAGTGCTCACAATAATAGAAGTCATGCTATCTGGGGTTAGCTTTTCCTTGAGAAACCTTGCGAAGCAGTACGAAGAGCCGTGTTTTCAACGCAGAGTACTCAAGAGAGAACATTATACCACTATAGATCGTACAGCATTTTCTCACAGGCTCAAAAAAATAAATCCTCTCTACTTTAAGAGAGTATTCGCTCATATTAAAGCCATATGTGAAGTTCACTTTGAAGAACTTCCTCAAACGTTTAAGACCATCATTTTTGACACTACGGCTGTTACATGCTCGCTGAAACGCCTAAAAAAGACCGGGTACCAAACAACAGGAAAAAAAGTAAGACAAATAAAGTACACAATCGGCATTGATGGATGCGGGCGTCCAATAATAGCAGAATGCCACACCGAAAAGCGTTATAATTCAGATAATATAGCCCTAGGAGAGACTATTATGGCTACTGAAATCCCAGAAAATCACATCATTGTATTTGACAGAGGGGTTAACGATCGAAGAAAATTCGATGCAATGACTAAAAAGGGACTCCTTTTCGTTTCTCGTCTAAAAAAAGGCTACCGAGCAGACATAATTGAGGAGAAAGCACCCTCTTCTGGAGAATCCAAAGCAGGAATAACAAAGGTAATAAAGGCACACCTTTTCAAGAGAGGGCATAACAAAAAGACGAAATACACCTACAGAATTGTACACTTAAAACCCCGTAAGAAGGAAACTACCAACAGAAAACCAGATAGATTAAAGCAATCGCATGCCTTTCTCAAGTGGAGAAGACCCAAACATGCAGGCAAGACAAAAGAAGAACTCTATAAAGAAATTGAAGAGGAGGAAATTATATTCGTTACCAATGTCCCTGAAGAAAGGATGTCTCCGCAGGAAATAGCAAATAGGTACAAATCTAGGTGGCAAATAGAGTGCTTTTTCAGGATGATTAAACAGCAACTATCCTTTTCTCATTTCCTTAATAGAACTGAAAACGGCATCCAGACTATCATGTATTTAACGATGGTTGCTGCCATTATTTTGCTGGTATACAAGTCGTTAAACGCTATACAGGGAGATAAAAATGTGAAAGAAACCCTTATAATGGACATGCGTGCTAGAGCTCCTGGGGTGCCTGTATGGAAAGAAATAGAAGAATATGAGTGAAAGAGACTTAAAAATAGGAATGTCCGTTCCTCTTGTGAGACTTTGTATGAAACAGGACGCAGGTAGAGACCCTCCTAACTGGAGGGATGGGGGAGTAGTGTTTTGCTCAAAAAAAAGTGCTGAATTTAAATATAGAAGCGATTTTCAAGGAAGCTAAAAGGAAGAAAGTGCTGAAACTGTAGCGAAAAATTTTCATAGTTTCAGAAAAAGAAGCTGATAAGTATACC
>PIVU01000194.1 GCA_003354025.1 Nitrospirota bacterium | reverse complement strand
AGACCGTACCTTTAAAAAACGCCTGAGTCAGTCCGGCTTTGAGGTAGACGAAGTCCGTACAAGGGCACGCGGACGCCACGGGGGAGCATGGCACACCATCTGGATCGCGGAGCGGAGTTCGATTGACTAAAATGGGATAATATTCATTGTAGGGGCGCCTCTTGTGGGTGCCCTTTTTTGTTGAATCACAAATGGGTAGTAAAGACAGGGCAGGCACAAGACCTGCCCCTACGTCATTGCGGTTCAGCTAATGTCCTGCAAACTTTCGCTTATCAATTTCCTCACGCAGCTGAGTATTTGTCCGGGCCAATTCTGCGATGCGCTCCTCTACTAATATATCCACCTTATTGTGTGAATTTTTCAATTCATTCTCGGCCTTATTTTGCATTGAAATATGCATAAATAATGGTCGCAGCAGGAAAAAATACAGTGGCGGGCCTACAAACATAGTCAGCAGGGAAGATGGGCTTGGTAAAAATCTGCATTATCTCATTGTTCCGGAACAGTACCACTCTGCCCAGGAGAACGGTTTTAAACCTTTCCGGCGCTCGGGTGACGGCGCGGCTGTAGGTAAAACACTTGAACTTTCGGGCAAGCGCAGTGACGGAACGGAATTCCCTATCGAACTCTCACTGGCAGGCGTACGTATCAAAGATGCATGGCATTCAATAGGAATTATGCGGGACATTAGCGAGCGCAAACAGGTTGAAACAGCTCTGAATGACAGCCGGGAATCGAATTAATTCATCCTGATGACAGGGAACATGTGCAGAAAGAACTATACACATCACTGTCACAGCATTGCGAGTTCGATGTTGAATACAGAATTGTCCGTCCCGACGGAAATGAACGCATTATACACTCGATGGCAAATCTGGTCATGAATGAAGAAGGGCAGCCTGAAAAGATAGTCGGAATAGTCCAGGATATTACAGAGCGAAAGAAGATGGAGCAGCACTGCAAACTGGCAACACACAGTAAAAGAAATATGTCTCTAATGGATATTGACCTTAATCACTTCAAAGCGATTAATGACAAACTCGGGCATAAGGCCGGAGACCAAGCCTTGATAGATACCGCTAACATCCTGAAAAACAGCTTTCGCAATTCAGACATAGTCACCCGCCTTGGAGGAGATGAATTTGCCGTTCTGTTAACGGATACAACAGGGCCTCAATGCGAAAAAGTAGTCATGCACCAGATGCATGAGAGATTAAGTAAATACAATACAATGAACAAGCGAGGCTACACATTATCATTCAGTACCGGAATCTCCCATTACGACCCAGAACACCCCTGCTCCGTTGATGCGCTGTTAACAACAGCTGATGCATTGATGTATAGCGATAAAATCATCACAAAAATCCATATGCTTAATTAAGATTGTTTGCATTGCAATAGTTATATTATTTTTTTCTTGACTTGGGAGACAAAAATGAAATCAGTTTATCTTCAAGAATCATCTGGTTGGTCCCGCGTGCTATCCCATCGATGCCGTTTATTATAATGTCGAGCAGCACTTCCTCGCTTTTTGTCCTGTCTTCAAGCTTCTCTGCTATAGGGTTGAATATAACGAATGCAAGGACTGCCCCGTAAAATGTCGTTAACAGGGCAACAGCCATGGCAGGTCCGATAGCTGACGGATCACTTAACGTCTGGAGCATCTGTACAAGACCGATAAGAGTACCGATCATCCCCATTGCAGGTGCCGTGGCCCCCATGAACTTAAAGACCTTATGGCCGATTTCATGCCTGCTTATGAGAGACTCCACCTCAATCTTTAAGGTATTAATAATCTCCTCAGGGGCAATCCCGTCAACAGCCATTCTCACACCACGGGCAAGATAATCATTTTTTATTGTTTCATTTTCAAGTGCCAGTACTCCGCCCTTTCTGGCCTTGCCGGCCAGGGAAACAATCTGTTTAATTATTTTTTGGGGCGGCTCCATCTTGTCAAAAAAGGCATTCAACGCTATTTTCACAGCTCCCATCACTACAGGAAGCCGTTGCATAATAAGGGTTGCCATAATCGTGCCGCCTACTACGACAAGTAAACCAGGTATGTTAAAAAATGCTGAAAGGGGACTCCCTATGAGAATAGACCCGATAATCAGGGCAGCACTGCCGACTAATCCTATTATCGTTGCAATATCCACAGATTCTCAAATCCTTTCTTCTTTTTCAATCCGAATCAATAGCATCCCGCTACTTAAAGCACAGTTCGATATATAAGTCACCGGCCCCTGTAGAAAAAGGTACCACGATTGTCGGACCCTTCACTGGATGATGAACATAATGGTCTTTCCCTGACAGGACCGACGGGATGGCCATATCGAATTTATAACCTCTTTCGCTCAGTGGTTTTTTTGCTCCGCCGGTTATCATGTTAGTAAATTCTCCAACCAAATCCGTAACTGTATCATTAATCTCGGTCACAATATCGCCTAACATTCGTTTTGTCACTTCAAAAACTACTCCTTCAGAAAACGAAATCGCTAATGTGCCGTTGACCTTCTCTCCACTCATCTCTATTATTCCTGTTATGTCACCCAGCGCTATTTCATCATGTTTTAGCGAGATCTCTCCTGGCTCAGCCTGCAGATTTGCCATGGTGGAGAGTACATTCAGTGTTGCGTTTAAAAACGGATTTACAAATGATACGTTCATTTACTGTCCTTCATTTAACAGCTCATCGGGCCTGAATATTAAGAATGCTCTTAACTGCATATGCCACAGCTCATTTCTCCAGACAGTTGGGGTTGGGCCCCTTCAGTACATGAAGAGGCCCGGGTAAAATAAAATGACATTATAGGGGACAGGCATGCCATTCTATCGATAGTTAAAGCGATACGTCTTATTAAGACTGCAGAGAAGTCATTCTTCATTAATTTCAATTTATTCAAAATAATTAAGGTCCCTTTATTATCATATAAAGCATAGCCATCGATATTAGAGCATTTAAAATTCATCTTATTGTCTGAACCATTACTCCTTCGGCAAGTGATGGAAATATTTAAACACTGTTATCTTTTCTCAACCAAAAGGAAGAGACCATTATTCTCTTTATCAATTCTCCTGCAGCAGCTTCAATTACCTCTCTGCTTTCTTTTGTGAATGCATCTGTTTTTTCTTTTACAGTATCAGCGCTTTGCAACCGATAGTTATAATTCCTGAATACCTCCTGTGTCCCGCCTATACTTTCATAGCATTTCTTTGCACGCGATACGAGCGCTTCGTCAGGGTGACGAGATAATGCAAGGTAAAAATCATTGTCTACCGCTACTAAGTGGTTCTTCAATGTTAAAGCCAGTTCTGACATCCGGGAACATACTCGGGGAGGGTCATTTGTGAGTTCATTTGTATTTAAGCAGGACATAAGATTGCTCAATATCCCATCAATCTCCTTACTCAATTCCCTTACATTGTCTGTAATGACCATTTCTTCCTCCAGAAGTACACACATATTTTTCAGATGCAAAGACTTTTGATAACTATTATGAAAATGACCGGCATATTTCTTCACTAGTCTTAATTCTCAAGTAGTTAGCCTATCCGGTATTAATATTAGTAATCGGAATAAACACGATAATCTGGAGGGGGAATATACAGCTAGTTATAGGGGATACTTTAATGGCTAATTTATCAGCGACTGCAGGGTGTTTCTCAAGTTAGTTTTTTTTCCGTAAATGCCTAATTTTTTTCGAATATTTTGTCGGTGGGTTTTAACCGTCTCAAATGATATGTTTAGAGTATCCATAATTTCCTTGTCCTGTTGCCCGGCTTTTATCATGCTTGCGATTTCAATCTCTCTAGGGCTAAACCTTAACTCACTGGATGATAATTTTGATGCAAAGGGGGCAACGATATCATTCAGATTTGACTCAATGAGGTTCAAATAAACCCGTTCATCGGGATCCTGTTTGATTTTTTGAAGCTTATTCAGGAATGGGTGTATCAATGACTTTATATTGGACAGGATATTCTGCTCCATATCACTCCTGTCATCTTCGCGCTGCTTCAGTAAAACCCTAAAGGCAACATTTTTTTCCTGAAGTTCTTTTGTAATTCTCTCACTTTCCCGGACCTCGGTAGACAATGACTCATTGGCACTTGCAAGGTCCCGGGTCCGTTCCACTACACGCGCTTCCAGCTCATCATTTAACCGCTGCAGTTCCGCCTCAGCTTTCTTACGGTCTGAGATATCAACAATGTAGGCAACACCGCCTTCCTTGATGTCTTCAAGAGATGCAGCTCCAAGCAAAGTCCATATGCGGGACCCATCTTTTCTTATATATTCTTTTTCAAAGGACCGACAAACACCATACTTTTTAATTTCTTCAAGAGCTGCCCTATCTAAGTGGTCGTACTCCTGAGGTGTCATTTTCAGCCAGTCCACTATGCCTGTTTCCAACTCCTCACGGGTATATCCAATTATTTCAAGAAATGCATCATTGGCATGGCTGATTGCTCCGGAAGAATCCCAATAGGCAATTCCTATCATATTGGATTCATATAATCGCTTGAAGCGGCTCTGACTCTTTCCGGCTGTTTCTTCCGCCATTTTTCGCCTGGTAATATCCTCCTGTACTGATACCCAGTGCCGCTCTTCACCAATTTTCAATTCACTAACACTGGCATATGTGTAGAAAACAGAAGCGTCTTTCTTTCTGTTTATCAATTCACCCTGCCAGAAGCCTTTCTGCTTGAGGGACTCCATAATGCCCTTGACAAGTCGCTTGTTTTCCTCTTCATCACTAGCATTGAGAACATCAACAGATTTACCAACCAATTCACCTTTGTCATAGCCGAACATCTTCTCAAAGACTGGGTTTACAAAGGTAATTACACCCTGCTCATTGACAACATTAACGCCCTCAGCCATGTTGCTGAGTATAATATCCGACTTCCTTAGCTCTTCTTCCGACTTTTTGAGTTCAGTGCTGTCAAACGCTACAGCAAACATTGTCCTTTCCTCAACAACAGGAAAGGATGTCCATGAAAGCCATTTATAGCTGCCATTTTTGCATAGATAACGGTTCTCAAAATTGATAACGTCTTCGCCCTTCTCCAGCTTGTCTTTTATTACTGACAGGGTTTTATCTTTGTCTTTGGGGTGTATAAAATAAATAAACGACTTTTCCAGCAGCTCTTTTTCCGAATGCCCCAGAGTTTTTGTAAAAGCCGGACTTATTTTCGTAAAATAACCGTCAAAGTCCGCAAGACACACCATGTAGGAGGGCAATTGAAACAGTCTTTCCAGGTCTATCACTGCCCCCCTGCTTTTATTAGCACCCTTCTCTAAATCAGCTATCCGATTTTTGGCACTATCCAGTTCCTTCAGCAGCTGCTCTTTTGTTTTATCATCCTTTTTCATGGCGCACTTAATAATAAACTAAGCTTTTACAAAATTGCTGTCTTTCTATATTTGTCTAAAGAAGTAGCCTAAAAAAAGTATCCTGGATTTATCAGACACATCTCTGGTTAGGATAAAATGAATTTTGGATGATATTTAAGCTGCGGAACAGTTTGAAAAGCAAATTAATTCTGAAAAATATACAGCCAGCCTAAGTCGGTTTCTCTGCAGGCTCAGTGTCTTCTTCAAGTTCATCTGATGGTTCAACTGTGTCATCACTAACAGCTTCAGCGGAATCAGCTTCATCCTCATCAGAGTCAATCTCCTGTTGATCTTCCTGTACAGATTCACTTTTAGACTCTTCCTCATTTACTGCCTGATCAGTTTCTTCTTCCTCATGCACTTCTGCATCCCCCTGGGTTTCATCAGCAGTATCGTCAGCTTGCTCATGCAATAATGTTTCAGGCTCTTCTGCATCATCAGGCATTGTCTCCGGCGGCTCGGGCATGTCAACTTCACTGAACTCTTTAAGAGTAGGCAGCTCTGACAAATCTTTAAGGCCGAAGTATTGAAGAAATTCATTTGTTGTCCCATACATCAACGGCCTGCCCGGGACCTCTTTTCTGCCAAGGATCTTGATCATCCTTCTTTCAAGAAGGGTCTTTACAACTCCATCAGAATTAACCCCTCTGATGGCCTCTACTTCAGCCTTGATTATAGGCTGCTT
>PIVU01000193.1 GCA_003354025.1 Nitrospirota bacterium | reverse complement strand
TGTTTCAGAGCGCTCCCATAGGTCCTGATGCCTGGATACGTATATTGGCAGTAGGATTTATTGCTTTTTTTATTGTTGGGTGCGAGAAATGGATACGTCTAATGATTAACAAGGGACGCCCTGTTTAGCGTTCATAATTAATTATCAATCATGGGAGATAACAAATGATCAAACAGGAGGCTATCATCAAAGAACGACTTACGGAAAATTAAGTGTTTTGAAAAACAGGCGAATTGCCTACGGATCAGGAGGCTGGGGGTTCGACTCCTCCTTGGCGCGCCATTTTATTAAACCGTTGTTCATCACTGCAAAGATCTTAACTCTGGGCCCCACTACTTGCTGTTTCCATTTCATTATAACTTCATATATTTCTGTGTCAGAGAAAAAACAGCAACTTTACGCTGACTTCATCAGAGCAAGTGTAGCTGTCCCGTCGATTTTTATTATTTGCTATAATAATGTGTTGGCATAATTGCTTTGCCTCACACCTTCTTACATACATTGTTTCAGAACAGGACAATTATCATGCTTCAAAGTCAGCAGCTATTAGCAAAAATACAAAACCTGGAAATTCTGGACTCTATCGGCGATCCAATAAGTGTTCAGGATACCTCATTCAGGGTGCTTTACCAGAATACCCGACATCGAGAGACTGTGGGAGACAAGGTCGGTGAATTTTGTTACAGGGCATACCAGAACCAGGACAGAGTATGTGAAGGATGTCACCTTGCAATGTCATTTGAGGACGGCAAAATTCACACAGTTGAACGATCAAGAAAAACCGATAATGGAACAGTGTACTCCGAAAATACTGCCTCCCCGCTGCATGATTCGTCAGGGAACATTATTGCCGGTATCGAAATAGTCAAAAATATTTCGGATCGTAAACAGCTGGAGCAAAAGCTTCGTGTAGCTGTATTAAAAGCTGAAAATGAAACGGCAAAAACAGAAACAATCATTGAAGCGATAGGCGATTATGTAAGCATTCAGGACAGGGACTTAAAGATTATATATCAAAATAAAATCAGCAGGGATAATTTTGGAGACAATATTGGAGAATATTGCTACAAGGCATATCATGGAAGGGACCAGGCCTGTGACAATTGTCATCTTCTCATGTGTTTCAATGATGGCAAAATTCATAGACTTGAGAGAGCTGCTCCAAGAAACAATACAACAATGCACACAGAACATACTGCCTCGCCTCTGAGGAATAAGTCAGGCGATATTATTGCAGGGATTGAAGTAGTCAGGGATGTCGGGGAACGCAAGATAGTGGAGAAGGCATTAAAAAAAGCCCATGATGGGCTGGAAAACCGTGTTAAGGAAAGAACATTAGAACTGGAAGAAAGCAACACTGCATTAAAAGTTCTATTAAAACAACGGGAGCAGGACCAGAAAGAGTTTGAAAATAATATTTTATCGAACATGAAACATTTAGTTCACCCCTATTTAGAAAAACTAAAAAAGAACAGGGTAATGTCTACAGAACTTGTTTATTTAAACCTCCTTGAATCTAATTTAAACGAAATCGTCTCTCCCTTTTCATCCAAACTATCATATAAACACCTTGACTTCACACCAAAAGAAATATTAATTGCCAACCTGATAAAAGAGGGTAAGCAGGATAAGGATATGGTTGACATATTAAATATATCGTTAGAAACAGTGAAATCACACCGTCAGAATATCAGAAAAAAACTGGGTATTTATGGGAAAAGATCAAACCTGAGGGTCAAACTCATATCACTGGCGGAATAGCCAATAAACATCCCTATTTAATACCCTAATAGTCCTACTCCAATTCACATATGCTTTCATGATATTATTATAGCCATACTCAATCCAGTACCTTATTGTTCAATTATACTTTTTACAGGTACAGATAAATACATAATAGATCCTATGAATAACAAAACAAAACAAAACTGCTGGGAGTACAAAAAATGCGGACGAGGTCCGAATAAAGCCGGCGGCCTTAATAATGACATTTGTCCTGCAGCAGCAGATTCAGCCTGCAATAAAGTAAATGGAGGAGTAAACGGGGGGAGAATATGCTGGATAGTCGCCGGAACTTTCTGTGATAGATCTGTTCAGGGAACGTTTGCCCAAAAACGCCGGTCCTGCATATCATGTGACTTTTTTAAACTGGTTGAAGCACAGGAAGGTTATGAAAATTTCATTGTATTAAAGCCCGGCCAGAAATATGTACCTGCTGATTAATATATTATAACTAATATAATAGCCTGAGGAGGAAATAATGAAACATCGCGGAACTGTACGCACAGCTGCACAAATAGCACTTATTCTGGCCCTGGCAGTTTTTTTTCTCACAGGCTGCTCAAGTCATAAAACACAGAAGTCCGGGGAAAAACAAAGTCCGGCAACTGAGCAAAAGTTTAAGGACATAGAGTTCTGGGTTAAAATCTTTGAGGACCCTGAGAGGGACTTATGGCAAAAACCTTTAGAAATCGTGAAAGCGATGAATCTGAAACCCGGGAATGCAATCGCTGATATTGGCGCGGGCACAGGCTATCTAACAAGGCATTTAGCCGTGGCCGTTGGTCCTGAAGGAAAGGCGCTTGGTCTGGACATCGAGCAGTCCATGGTTAACTATATGATTGAAGACGCCAAAAAGCTGGGCCTGACTAATTATACGGCAAGAGTTGTCAAGACCGATGATCCCGAACTGGAGCCGGGGTCAGTTGATGTTATTTTCTTATGCAATACATATCACCATATTTCAAACAGAGTTGACTACTTTCAAAAGGCAGCAAAAGGCCTGAAGCCCAACGGTAGAGTTATTAGTGTTGATTTTTACAAAAACATAGATTTCGGTCCTCCCCGCGACCATAAAATCGCCAAAGAAATTGTCCTGAAGGAAATGAAACAGGCCGGTTACAGGCTAGACAAGGACCTGATATTTCTGCAGCATCAATACTATCTTGAGTTTGTCCCGGAATAGTTTCTGATGCAGCTGGCATAACTGGCAGATATTGTGAAAGATAAAAACAGCAGAAGAATAGTCGGTTCATATGCCGGAGCCGCTATTGTAATTTCCGGAATGGTCGGGACTGGTATTTTCACCACAACAGGCTTAATGGTTGAAATGGGGGCCCTCGGAGGAGACATTCTCCTGGCATGGCTGCTGGGAGGTTTGCTCGCATTGTGCGGCGCGCTGTGCTATGGCGAATTAGGGGCAAATATGCCTGAGTCAGGAGGAGACTACTATTATTTAAGCCGATTAATTCATCCCGCAATCGGTTTTCTTTCAGGCTGGGTCTCGCTCATTGTCGGCTTTTCCGCCCCCATAGCGGCAGCAGCTATGGCCATGCAAATTTACTTAGGGCAGCTTATCCCCGGCTGGCCGGTCCGGACCATGTCAGTTGTTATCATTGCAATTCTTTCGCTTCTGCATGCATATGATCTTCGCTTGGGAGTCCGTGTACAGTTCGCACTGGTTGCCATGAAATTAGTTTTAATCATCAGTTTCATCGCCGGTGTTTTTATTTCGGTTTCCGGGAGCAGCATGCAGTCCCCTGTCGAATTCTCCCCTGATTTCTGGTTTTCATCATCCTTTGCCGTTATATTAATATTTGTAGCATTTGCCTACAGCGGGTGGAACGCTGCATCATACATCGGCGCAGAAATTAAGGATGCTGGCAAACACCTGCCCCGGGCCCTTCTCCTGGGAACAACAACCGTAACACTCCTGTACATGCTCGTTAACTACGCTTTTTTAAGTGCTGCATCACTGGAGCAGCTAAGGGGTGTAGAAAGTGTCGCCAACACTGTTGCTACTGAGTTATGGGGCCATTCAGGCGGCAAAGTCGTGTCACTCCTCATTGCATTCGGACTGACATCAACCATAAGTGCCATGATTATTATTGGCCCAAGAGTATATGAAGCAATGGCAAAGGACTCGCTCTTCCCCTCTTCACTTGCAAAACTAAATTCTCATGGAGTCCCGTCGTATGCTGTTTTCTTCCAGGCAATTGTCGCCTCTGTTATTGCAATGACTGCATCATTTGGAGCACTGCTGGTTTATATCGGATTCACGCTGAACATCTTTGCGGCCCTTACCGTATTCGCTGTTTTCAAAATGCGCAAGCAGGGACTCACCGTGATCCGGACATGTCGAGGATATCCTTATACGCCGGTCATCTTTCTTGTATTTACAACCTGGATGACAGTCTGGAGCATCCAGTCCAGGCCGGTCTCGGCACTGGCCGGACTAGGTACCCTTGCAGCAGGATATTGCCTCTACTGGTTTCATGGCAGACACAAAGAACAGACATTGCCTGCACAGCCGAACAACGACTCAAAATAAGCTTTTTAAACGGATAGATAGCAAGTGCTATATTCAACCTTCCCTTTCCCATTTGTGATAAAATGGAAATATGAGTGTTTCGGACACAGCCAAAAAATGCGTTCATTTCCTAAAGCATGACTTGTGGGAAGTTGATCTCGGATCTCTAAATAAATACAAATCATTTATAGTCAAAACCCTCAGGCTTATCAATGTAGCCCTGCGGGAGCTTACCGAAGGCCAGCTGACACTCAGAGCAATGAGCCTTGTTTATACAACTCTACTCTCAATCGTCCCAGTACTTGCAATAAGTTTTTCAGTGCTGAAGGCTTTCGGTGTTCACAATGAAGTAGTTGAACCTTTTCTTATAAAGTTCCTCGCACCGCTTGGGGACAAGGGAGCGGAAATAACATCACAGATTATCGGCTTTGTAGAAAACATGAATGTGGGAGTGCTGGGCTCTCTTGGTCTCGGTATGCTTATATACACAGTGATATCTGTCATACAGAAAATCGAATCTTCCTTCAACTCTATATGGAGAATAAAAAAAGCACGCAGTTTTGCGCGGAGGTTCAGCGATTATGTCAGTGTTATCATCGTAGGTCCGATAATGATATTTTCGGCTATGGGATTAACCGCCTCTTTTATGAGCAATACAGTTGTACAGACAATTGTCTCCATCGAGCCATTTGGAACAGTATTCTATTTCTTTGTTGAAAAACTCCCATACATCATAGTCTGTGGCGCATTTACCTTCCTTTATATCTTCATCCCAAATACAAAAGTTAAATTCAAGTCCGCACTTGTTGCCGGACTAATGGCAGGCATTCTCTGGGAAACCGCTGGCTGGGCTTTTGCTTCTTTTGTGGTAACGTCCACCAAGTATGCTGCAATATATTCAGGTTTCGCAATACTCCTGATGTTTATGATCTGGCTCTATGTCAGCTGGCTGATACTACTTGTGGGAGCACAAATATCTTTTTATCACCAGTACCCTTACTTTCTTGAGGCAAATAATGCGGTGCTGAATATAAGCCACAGGCTAAAAGAAAAGCTAACGTTTTTAATCATGTATTTTATCGGTGACCACTTTCATAACAATAAAAAGCCCTGGACACTTGATGCCCTTGTTGCCCATCTCGAGCTGCCTGTTGACTCAGTTCATGACATAATTATTAACCTTGAAAAGAACTCCTTCCTGCTGGAAACAGGAGACGATCCCACCGCATACATCCCTGCCAGAGAGCTTGAGGCCATTACACTCCGTGAGCTTATGCATACTGCACGAATGACAGATGACGAAACGAGGGCCATTGAAAATCACTTCACCACAGTTCATGAAGTGGACAGTATCCTGGACACGCTCGATACAGCAGTTGCAGACACGCTCGGGGGAAAAACATTAAAAGACCTGGTAGACCCTTCAAAGAAATAATTTGTTCCATTTTCAGCATGCTTCTGAAAACCTTCCCTTGTATTTATGATAAAATCCACAGACGATGATCAGAGAAAAGGAATTTTTCGTAAAGGCTGATGCCATACTAACTTCTCATGGACTTAATAGCAGCAAATCACTTCACATAAAAAATGGAATAGTGGAGGGATTGCCGGATAATCATTTAATTCCGGAACATGCAATAGTTATGGATTTCCCCGGTCATGTCATTACTCCATGCTTCTGTGATTATCATCTCCACTTCTTCAGCAACAGCCTGAAAGAACTAAAATCAATAGCCGGCATACTGCGATCTTCCGGAATCACGACGGTATTTGAAGGAGGC
>PIVU01000192.1 GCA_003354025.1 Nitrospirota bacterium | reverse complement strand
TGAGCGTAGCCATGGCGGAGAATTCGGACGAGCTGATCAAGTTTGCAAGGGAACAATAAGAACTGGAGGAATGAAATCATGTTTGGAGTATTCAAACGTTTATTTAAAGTAGCACAGTCAGAAGCACACTCTGCGGTCGATAAACTGGAAGACCCTATCAGGTTGACCGAACAGGGAATCCGTGATCTCAAGAAAGACCTGGAGACAGGACTTAAGAGCCTTGCCGAGGTCAAAGCATTAACGATCGGGCTGAAAAAAGAGCAGTCTGAAAAGAAGCAGATTGCCGCTGATTACGAGAGAAAGGCGATGCTCCTGATTGAGAAAGGTCAGAAGGGCGGGATTTCTCCCGAGGACGCCGACCGTCTCGCGGGTGAAGCGCTGGTTAAAAAAGAGGCCGCTTCAACACAAGCCGTTGCCGTGTCTCAAAACCTGGGCAACCAGGACAAAATGGTTGCGCAGATGGAGGCGAATGTCAGAAATCTTAAATCACAGATCAGTGCCTGGGAGAATGAATTGACCACCCTGAGGGCACGGTCGAAAGTGGCGTCGGCAACTAAAAAGCTGAATCAACAGCTTGCTAAGGTCGGCTCGAACAGCACGATTGAAATGCTTGAAAAGATGAAGACGAAAGTCCAGGAGGATGAAGCGCTTGCGGAATCCTACGGAGAGATGGCCAGTGTTGAAACAAGCGTTGATATGGAAATCAATAATGCCCTTGAGGGTGGAGTTAATCCGGCAGCATCAGACTCCCTCGCTGAACTGAAGAAAAAAATGGGCCTTAATAAATAAGGATTGATAATGACTACAATAACTTTTTTATTGCTTCTCGTATGTGCCGGTGCAGGTTATTATTTCTGGAAAAGCTCACAGCAGGACAAAGAGAAACAGCTTAAGTCTTCCGAGCCTGTCAAGCCTTATAAGAAAGATGAGCTTCGAATTGAAAATGCAGGGGCCGGCGCTGTTATACATCTGACGGGAATAGGGCCGGAGCTGGATGAGTTTGATCTTAAGGTGATCGCAAAGCACACTTACCGTCAGGGCGAGTCGACCTGGTACGAGTTTGAATGTGACAAGGGGACCGATAAGGTCTGGCTCGACATGGAAGAAGATGATGATCTGGAACTCGCCATCAGCTTGAGAGAATTGAAGCTGAGAGAGATCGGACTCAGCAAGGAAGACCTGGTCAAGATGGATGATGACGAGGAAGGCAGTTTTGAATTTGAAGGAGATAAGTACTGGCTTGAAGATTCCGACAACGCCGTCTTTTACAGATACAGCGACGATAAAAATACCGATCCGTTCTACTACTGGGACTTTGAGAATGATGCCGGTGGCAAGTATATCGGTGTTGAAAAGTGGAGCGACGGAAAATACGATATCAGGTACAGTGAAAAGATTAAACCTTCTCAATTAACAGTGTATAGCCTGGAATAATGAAGGGGATTATATGATACATATTGGAGACGATCTTATAAGGGGCTTGTTGTTCATGGTTCTTTCGGTAGTGCTGTTTTATATTTCGAAAGTAGTCAAAGATTATTTGACGCCTTATGAAATAAATACGCAGCTTAGAGAATCCAATATTGCTGTTTCAGTAAGTCTCGCGGGATACCTACTTGCGACGGTCATCGTTTTGCTCGGTGCATTTCTCGGGCCGTCCGGGGATCTGCTGGATGACGTTTACGGTTTTATCGGTTACGCGGTTCTTGGCATAGTCCTGCTGAACATATCTCGGGTGATCAACGATAAGCTGCTGCTCAGGAAGTTCTGCAATATTAAGGAAATCGTGGAGGACCGTAATGCAGGCGCAGGCGCTGTTGAATTTGGTTCTTATGTTGCATCAGGCTTGGTAGTCGCAGGCTCGATTCATGGAGTGGGTGGAGGCATACACACTGCCATAGCATTTTTTGTATTATCTCAGATCGTCCTGATTCTATTCTCGTTTCTATATGATATGCTGACGCCGTTTAATGTCCATGATGAAATTGAAAAAGATAACGTAGCTGCCGGGGTAGCATTCGGCGGTACACTGGTCGCAGTAGGGATCATTTTATTCGGGGGCTCGGTCGGTGACTTTATAAGCTGGAAGTACAATCTAACTAACTTTGCGGTAAGTGCAGGAGCGAGCTTCGTTCTACTTCCTGTGATACGCATTATACTTGACAAGATCATGCTGCCGAAGACTGATTTGAACCATGCGATAAGCCGAGATAGAAATATTGCAGTCGGCCTGTTGGAAATGACAGTGGTGATTTCATTTGCCATTATTCTGTATTTTACTATTGATTTTCATATCGGCATATAGAGGACAAACGAAATGATAAACGATCCCGCAAAAAAAGAGGAATATCGGAAAGTTGCAATAGTATTACTGGGCTTTGCAGTGCTCTGTTTTATTACTTCCCTTTTTCTTAACATGAGTGTCGGTAATACATTAAAAGCAAAAGTACCTGCTTCAGGCGGCATAATCGGCCCTGTTGAGGTGAAGAAAGACTACTCTGTTTATGAAATAAGAGTAAATCAGTACATGCCTACTTACGGACAATGGAGTTTTGTAGGTGGAGACGTGCTGGATGAAAATAAGGAGTATCTGTTCGGTTTCGGCAAAGAGTTCTGGAAGGACCAAGGTTATGACTCGGACGGCAGGTGGAGCGAGGCTGTTACCAATTTTGACATGAAAGTAACATTTCCCAAGAAAGGGGCTTTCTACCTTCAATTCAAGGCTGATATGAGCAGGCCGGATGCCGGAGGGGATATTAGTGTAATAGTATCTCCCAAACGCGGAAGTTCTCTGGCACATGTTATTTTAGGAATCATAAGTATTATCGCCTGCGGCATCGTTTGGGCAAAGACAAATATGACATGGGGAGACATGCTCGATGATTAAGAATAAAAACAATAAGGGTATTTTGAATAATTCCGGCGGAGGAATAATGATTATTGTCGCCGTCGTTCTTGTGGTTTTCTACCTCATGGCATTCAGCTTTGGATCAAGAGGTTGGGGTTATGCAGGATATTACGGTTATCATAGGGGGCCTTCATTTTTTTACTGGGGCGGTCCATCTATGTTTCGTGGTCCCAGCGTAAGGACCGGCAGTCCAGGCGGCCCCGGGCATCGCGGAGGTGGCTTGGGTGGTGGTAAATAAGAGCAGCGCCGCTAAGAAACCTGCATTTGAATCAATTGTCCTCCTCTTTACGGTCTTCGTCGTCGGGCTTTGTACTATTATTTATGAGCTGCTCATAGGCAGCGTTTCTTCCTACTTGCTGGGCGACAGCATTAAACAGTTTTCCATCACCATCGGGCTTTCAATGACCGCGATGGGTATTGGTACGTTATTTTCCCGGTATTTCCGAACAAACCTTATTCAGTGGTTTATTTTTGTCGAGTTTATTCTCGGCCTGGTCGGAGGGTTGAGCATACCTATTTTATTTGCGGCATATTCATACACAGACATGTATTACCCGATCATGATAAGTCTGATTATGGTCATAGGCATTTTGATCGGGCTGGAGATTCCTTTATTAACCCGGATCATGGAAAAGCACTACACGCTAAGAACAAATATCTCCAATGTGCTTTCAGTGGATTACTTCGGCGCACTGGCCGCTTCTTTATTGTTCCCGTTCCTTATGCTGCCGTTCCTCGGGATATTCAAAAGCTCTCTGATTACCGGGAGTATTAATCTCGTAGTTGCGATATTTACCATGTGGTGTTTCAGGTCATATATTGGATTTAAAAGCAAGAGGGTCCTTAAATATTCAACCGTTCTTGCCGCTGCGCTCTTAGGTTTCATGCTTTTGTTTTCCGGCAATCTTATTAATGCGTGGGAGAATACGGTATATGAAGACCGGGTCATTCTATCGAAGCAATCGATCTACCAGAAGATCGTCCTGACTAAAAACAAACAGGACCTACGGCTTTATCTTGACGGGCATCTCCAGTTTTCAACTATTGATGAATACCGGTACCACGAAGCGCTTGTCCATGTTCCACTTAGTCTCGTCGGAAACAAAGAAAATATTTTATTACTCGGGGGCGGAGACGGTCTGGCAGTACGTGAAATATTGAAGCACGAAGGAGTACGGAAAGTGACGGTTGTAGACCTGGATCCGGAAGTGACGGACATTGCGCAGAAACATAAGATGCTTCTGCAGGCAAACAATAACAGTTTGAGTGATGGGCGGGTCCATATTAATAATACCGATGCGTTTAAGTTCCTGGAGGCGGCGGATGAGTACTATAATGTAATCATAGCTGACCTGCCTGACCCGAAGAATGCGTCACTGTCCCGGTTGTACAGCAAGGAGTTTTACCGCATAGTCTCAAAAAAACTGGCCAGGGACGGTGTGTTCGTAACACAGTCAACGAGTCCTTTTTTTGCGAAGAAGGCATTCTGGTGTATAGACAAGACGCTCCGGACTGCCCCGTTCAAGCAAGTTGTTCCGTATCATGCTTATGTGCCTTCTTTCGGTGACTGGGGATTTATAATAGCGTCAAAAGTCAGCATAGACCTTTCCGGGTTGACCGTAAATGTACCGACCAAATTTCTGGACAATGACAATATAAAAGCCATGTTTACTTTTTCAAAAGACCTTATGGTGGACGAAATCAAATACAGTTCGCTGAATGAGCCCAATGTTATGAAGTATTACCTGGAAGGCTGGAAATACTGGAATTGACTATTAATCGAAAACGCATTTATGAAATAATGGAAGTAGCATCTCCCGGTGATACTGCCAGCAGGGTATTTGATCTCTTCATTCTGACTCTTATTTCCTTGAATATTTTTATGCTGGTATTTGAAACCGTGAACTCCGTTTACCGGTCATGCCCTCTGTGCTTCAATTATTTTGAACTCTTTTCAATTGTAATATTTACCGTTGAATATGTAATCAGAATATGGTGTTGTGTAGAGAATCCCAAATTCCGTGCCCCGCTAACAGGACGTCTTAAATATATAATCTCATTCATGGGTCTTGTGGACCTCCTGGCCATACTGCCTTTTTATCTTCCCTTCACAGGAGTTGACTCCCGTTTTTTGAGGGCCGTACGGTTATTCAGGCTTGTAAGGATTTTCAAGCTTACGCGTTATTCCGTTGCATTAAGCAGTATTCAGCACGTTCTTATTAAGCGTAAAGCAGAATTGATCAGTACACTGATGGTGCTCTTATTGCTGCTGCTCGTTGCTTCTTCTATGATGTATTTTGCTGAAAAGGAGGCCCAGCCCGAGGCTTTTTCAAGTATCCCTATGACAATGTGGTGGGGAATCGCCACTCTTACAACAGTCGGCTACGGTGACATATATCCCATTACCGTTATCGGTAAAATGCTGGGTGCTGTCATAGCGGTCCTCGGAATTGGAATGTTTGCTCTGCCAGCCGGTATTGTCGGCGCGTCATTTCTGGAGGAGTTGGAGGAGAGAAGGAAAAAGTAAGTGTTTCAGAGGGAGTTAACTATGACTTATGAGGTTTAACTTTCTCGGACCAGGCGGCCAGAATTCCTGCTGCAAACCCGCATAGATGTCCCTCCCATGAAACGCGGGTCAGGGTCGGCAGCATTCCCCAGAACAAGCCGCCATAAATAGAAACAGTTATTAATGATACGAATAGAGAGCTGATACTTTTATTGAATATCCCCCTTGATAAGAGGTAACCGAAATATCCAAAGATCAAACCGCTGGCCCCGACATGGTAGGATGACCTTCCAATTAACCAGACCCCTGCTCCCCCCGCAACAATTACAAACAATGTTACTTCCATGAATATTCGCCTGCCGTGAAGAATAATAAAATAGCCAAGTATGATTAGAGGCCCGGTATTCAAAAGAAGGTGAACGATCCCGGAATGGAGAAAAGGACTCAGTGGTATGCCTATAAGTCCCTTTAATGACCTGGGGTATATTCCAAACATGATAAGCTTGTAACCCGATATAAAATTAACCACTTCCACAATCCAGAGTATTGCAACAAAATAAACAGGGATTAATAACTGGCTTGTAGTTTTCTGATTATCTATTCTCATATTAAATTGTTTTCCCAATGCTAAATGCTTCTTTACTGATACTCAGTCCGTCATAGGAACTTCGTCTCTTTGTGAGACAATCAATTATATACTATTTGAAGCGGTCACAGAAAATCTGTCTACC
>PIVU01000191.1 GCA_003354025.1 Nitrospirota bacterium | reverse complement strand
AAAGAAGCGCTAAAGCTGATATTTACTTTTTTGCCAAGAAGATATGCCCTTATAAATTCACCGGCCCTTGCGGGAAGGATATTACTCATAAAGCCAATCATCAATGGAGAAAAAAGCTCCGCAGTTTTTACTTCTTTAACGGAGCTAACAAGATACCGCCACCGTATTGCCCGGAATAGAAAAGTGAGTGCAACGAAAAAGACTGCAGGAAGCAGATATATATAGTGAACGGACTGGAGTGCATTGCTGAGTTCACTGAGGGACACATTTTTAAATGCATAGTAAGATGCGAGTGCTACAATGAGGATGCCTATTATAAGATGTTTTTTCTTCATAAATTTCTTCGGTAATCTTTATTATAGCTGTAAATGAGGCAGACGATCAAGGTTGTCTTTAAAGCATTGCTGCCGGATCAAGGCGTCCTGTTAAAAACAAGTACTGACTATAATTTACTTTTGATTTTTGTTTTCAGCTATCTGAGCAAAAGAAATGTTTTCTTTTACCGCATAAAATGCCCCGACAAGAACAGTGAACCCCATTAAGACAAGCCAGGCAACGATTCCGTAACTTAACGCTACAGCCTTCTGTATGCCGAATATGCCATGCAGGGCAGCAACACATCCTAAATGATATGAACCAAGGAATCCCGGGGTTGGGGCTATTGTTATAAAAATAGCAACGGTTAAACAAAGAACAATAATTGATGTCACAATAGGTAATTGAGATTCAATTCCAAATGCATAGTATAGCGGGTAGTACGTTAATACAAATATTCCCCAGATAAGAAATGAAAGAATCGTTGTAGCCAGGAACCCTTGCCTGTCCCTGATAATATTCAGACCCGTAGTAAATGAGTGGACCATCTCGATTATTTTATCGCTAAATGTTTTAGAAAATGGTTTAGTGAACATGGTTACAATTTTCATGGTCCAGTCATTTTTAAACTGCAGGAATGCTGAGAAGACAATAATAAAAATACATAGCAAGACACTGATTTGGGCGAAAATTATTGCCTTGTCCGCTATTTGACTAGTTCCACTCTCTCCAAACGCTTCGGGCATGAATAATAATACTCCTGACAGCAATAGCAGCATAACTATTAAGTCAAATAGCCGCTCGATAAAGATTGTGGCAAATGAGGCGCTAAAACTGATGTTTGCCTTTTTGCTTAGGAGATATGCACGAATAAATTCACCTGCCCTGGCTGGCAGCATGTTCCCCATAAAGCCGATCATCAATGGCGGCATCAGGTCGTTTATCTTTAATTCCTTCACTGGACGTACGAGATAACGCCATCGCAGTGCCCGCAATAAATAACTTATTGCAACGAGAGCCACTGCAGGCAACAGGTAAAAATAGTGGATTGATTTAAATGCATCTTTCAACTCATCAATCGATACGCCCCGGAAGGCGTAAAATAGTGACAATCCAATAATTAATAATCCTATAATGATGTGGAGATGTTTCTTTTGCATGAGGTCCTGGGTAATAAATATTATAACTGTAAATTAAGTTAACAGTCAAGGCTGTAGGGTTAAGTGCCGGTTATGGGCGAGTTGGTCCTGATTTTAAACTCTATCGATTATCTCAATAACTTTGCTAACTATGAGATTGATAGTTTCTTCACCTTTTTCCCTGCTGGCTTTCTCAGGGTTTCCCCATACACCGCTGCGCCAGTATTTTTGCTTGTCCCTAACGATAAATGGCTTTGGCAGCCTGGGATAGTCCTCCTTTGACCTTCCTTTCACAAGATCCGGCGCCAGAGCAAGTATAAGTGATGTCTCAATTTCACCGGCATGTGAGTCATTGACCGTCTCCGCTATATCCGCAAGTTCCTTATACAGGAGATCGTAGGGGCAAATAGGGGCTATTTTGATCCCGTTAAGTTCAGATGCCAGTTTTTCCGAGGCTTCCTTGAGGGCCGAAGAGTGAAGTCCTCCTCCGTGGCCCGTAATTAGAAAAAAGTTTCTGAGCCCTTTGCTATATGCGTCTTTAACCAGATCGTAGGTAAGTCTTCTCAGGGTTGGAGGAGTGATGCCTATTGTCCCCGGATGCTGGCTGGTTGTAGTGCAGACTCCGTAATATACCGGGGGAGCAAGGAATACACTGCGTTTTTTAATGACCCTCTTTAATATTTCATACACAATTAGAGTATCGGTGTTCAGGGGCAGGTGGGTGCCATGCTCTTCTACGGTACCGAACGGAAATATAATCGTCTTCGTTTTTTTAAGGTGAGTTTTAAATTCTTTCATCGTTATATTTTCAAGTAGCATGGACACCTCCGTGGTGATTCAAAGTTAATGTAATAAAAAGTATTATACATAACAGGGTGTGCAGAGTAGGTGAATTATATGAAAACATCCTGCTGATACTGTTAAAATCAATGGTGGCTAACAATGAAAGGATAATACTTACGTGAAACTCATTGTTCTGGGAAGCGGTACATGTGTACCTTCATTAACGAGGAATGCCCCCGGGTATTACATGTTAGAAGAGGGGTTTGAAGTGCTTGTTGACTGCGGAGGCGGTACCCTGCTGCAGCTTGAACGTGCAGGCCGTAGTTATAAAGATATAGATGCTGTTTTTATTACCCACAAGCATCCAGATCACTTCACTGACCTTATGCCCCTGATTCAGGCCCTATTGGCCACGCCTGGCTTTAAAAGAAAGAAAGAACTGTCTGTGATTGGTCCTGCAGATTTTATTGAATACTACAATGAAGCTATTGCTTCTGTCATGGGAGAACATATTAATTTCCCCATTAATTTAATAGAAGTGAAGGACAAAGTGGACTACGGCCCTTTTAGAGTTACTGCAGCCAGGACTGTTCATTCCGGTGAAAGTCTTGCATACAGATTCAACTGCAGGGACATCTCCGTTGTTTTTACAGGTGATGCGGACTATGAGCAGGGTATTGTAATGCTTTCCCAGGGAGCGGATTTGCTGGTTACTGACTGTTCATTCCCTGATTCGATGAAGGTACGGGGGCATTTATCTGCAAAGGAGTGCGGACTTGTCGCCAGTAATGCCGGAGTAAAAAAGCTGCTGCTGTCCCACATCTACGCGGTTGGTCTGCCTGAAGAGGATAGAATTGTTGAAAGTAAAAAAGAGTTTGATGGTGAAGTAGTCCTTGCAGAAGACTTGATGGAGTTTGATCTTTAATCTTTTATGAAATCAGGGCAACTTAACATTAATGAGTTGGCGCTTCACCTGAAGGAAGCAATTAACTCGATTTCCCCGTTTATAGAGGAGCATACTGCCATTGTATGCCCGAACTGCCGCAAGGTATGCTGTGCTGACAAACACGGACGTTATGACAAAAATGACATTGCTTTCCTGAAGGAACTCGGAATGGACATTCCTCCACAGCCTGCTGACAGGGAGGAGACCGCAGCATGCCGATATATAACTAAAACCGGATGTTCTTTACAGAGATGGATGAGGCCTTACCGCTGCACGCTTTTTTTCTGCGATCCATTGATGAAAAGCCTTGAAAAGGGGGACCAGAAGCTGTACATGGCATTTGATAACTATTTTCAAAATCTGATACTGCTTCGCCGGGAATTTACCGGTGAATAGGAACAAAGCTGCCGCCTTTTACCTGTGTGAGAAAAAGGTTTTCTAAATCTACTGGAATGTTCTTTTTTGCTTGCAATATTCAGGGTGAATAGTATAATATTCTCTAATGCCCGAAGTACTAGAAACTCCACTCGATCAGGTAGAACCACAAGTTCAGGATGAGTCGTTATCTCCAGTTGAAGAAAATGTTCCCAAGACCCTGAGTTCACCCAATAGTTGTTACTTTAAACTCCCTGTTTTTGAAGGTCCGCTCGATCTTCTTCTGCATCTTATCAGGGACCAGAAAATCGATATATACGATATTCCGATTATTCAAATCACCCGGCAGTATATGGAATATGTAGAACTTCTACACGATCTCGACCTGGAAAATGCAGGCGAGTTTCTTGTTATGGCCTCTACGCTGATTCACATTAAATCCAAAATGCTGCTGCCTCCTGAAGAAAAAGAGCTGGACGAGCCTGTTGAGGACCCCAGGGCTGAGCTTGTTCAGAGGCTTCTGGAATATCAGGCCTTCAGGGATTCTTCTTCACACCTGAGGAAGAGGGAAGACATCTGGAAGGATGTATTCCGCAGGGGTGCTCCTGATGTTGATGAAATGCAGTTTGAGCCTGAACCTGTTCTTTTTGAAGCCACTGTATTTGATCTTATATCTGCTTTTAAAAAGATCCTTGAAAAAGCTCCTGAACAGGTTCTGGAGATAACGAGAGAATCTCTTACTGTGACTGACAGGATTAATTATATTGTTGAGCGTCTCGAGAATGAAGACGGGATTCGTTTTGAAGAACTTTTTGAAGAGGGGTTTACAAAACTGCTGCTGATTGTAACTTTCCTTGCAATGCTTGAAGTTGTCAGGCTCGGCCTGGTAAAAATCTACCAGGAAAAAGAATTCGGTCAAATATGGGTCCTTAATCCTAAGAAGGATTCAGTAGAAGTATTGGAAGATATAAACCTGGAAGAACCTGAAGAAGTGCCAGCCTAAAAAATTTTACTGTTTTCTAATTCCTCAATAGCTTCAAGAATTGTGTTTCTCACCAACTCATTGTGATCAAATACCGCATCATTTAAATAGGCTATAGCACTGTTGTGACCAATAATACCCAGCAGGTAAGCAGCATCGCCCCGTATGGTAGGATTCTTGTCTTTCAGCAGTTTTGCAATATTGGGGATTGTTTCAATGATATGCTCACTGTCTTCTTCCTGCAATGTTTCAACGAGCGCTACAACTCCTATTCTTACCCTGCTGCGCTCATCGGCAAGCAGGTCTCCAATTAAACTATAAAGGCTCTTGTCATGCTTGAACATGTCAATAATATTATCAAGGAAACCGTTTTCCATATGATCGGCAATCAATTTAAGCATTCTTAATTATAATTAATGAGGGGAGAATTAGTACTTGTTATGGCACTTGTCAATAGTTATATTACAAAATTTAATCCATATTGACTGCTACATAGGGCGTATTTACGGGTTTTCAGAAAGAGTGCGAAACAGGGTTTTTGCTGAAGTTATAATGTGTTAAATTACTTAACTATTAATCTTCCGCTTCCTTTGACTACTTCGCCAATGACACTGTAAGGCATATCAGCCTTCTTCATTATACGATCAAATTTTGCTAATCCTGCGGGTGGGAGTGTTATGAGAAGTCCGCCGGATGTCTGCGGATCGGACAGGGCAAGTTTGTCTCCGTCTGTAATACTGTCGGCAAACTTTGTTTTTTTACTGCAGAAACTGAGATTGTTTTTAGCGCCCTTAGGAACTGCTCCTGCTGTACTTAACTCTTTGACATGATTCATAAGAGGCACTGAATCATTATTTATCACAAGGTTTGCTTTCGAGCTTTTTGCGATATTCAGGGCATGACCCAGCAAGCCGAAGCCTGTAACATCGGTAGCCCCCCCTGCACCGGATGATACTGCTGCATTTGCCGCTGTTTTATTGAGCAACAGCATTGAATCTATAGCTTCCTTTAAAGCAGATTGTTTGATTTTGCCCTTTTTTGCTGCAGATGTAATGATGCCGGTCCCCAGTTTTTTTGTAAAGATAAGAACATCTCCTGGTGATGCTCCGGCTGCCTTCAGCAGACTGTTTTTTTCAACTACACCTGATACGGCAAACCCGAACTTGAATTCATTATCTTCAATGCTGTGTCCGCCGATCAGGCATGCCCCGGCTTCATGGAGTTTATCAGTGGCGCCTTTTAAGAGCTTTCTTATAACAGAAGCATCAAAGTCGCAAGTAGCAAAGCCAAGTATGGCAAGTGCAGTGAGAGGTTTACCTCCCATGGCAAATACATCACTGACCGAGTTGGCAGCGCATATAGCTCCGAACGTATAGGGATCATCAACAATGGGAGTAATTATGTCTACCGTTTCTACCAGCAGAGTGCCCTTATGGCGGAAAACACCGGCGTCATCGCCGGGACCGACAACAACTCCCTTGTTGCTGCACTTCTGCACATCCTTTAAAATTTCCGAAAGGTCCGCCGGACCTAATTTAGCTGCTCAGCCCCCGGCTTTGACCTTTTCCGTTAGTTTTATATCTTTCATAGTTGAATATAATACTTTATAGGAAA
>PIVU01000448.1 GCA_003354025.1 Nitrospirota bacterium | reverse complement strand
TCGTGTACATCCAGGAAAGCCAGGGTCTCTATCATATCATCAGCCGTTCTCAAACGTTTAACCAGTGCAGTCAGAAGATCAAAGGCAATGTTCGGCTCCTTCTTCATTGTCTTGAGAAACCGGTCCCTTTTCAGGATTCCAAGGAAAGTCTCTTCCTCCGCCACTACATTAGCAGATCGGGACTTGCCGTCAATCAGGCTCATTTCACCGAAAAAGTCACCCTTCATGAATGTAGTAAGAACAAATTCATTTCCGTCCTTGCCTGTGAGGCTTACTTTGACCTTTCCTTTAAGAACGATAAACAGATCAGTTCCATCCTCTGCCTGGAAAACAATATCTTCATTATCACTAACAGATATTATCCTGAAATCCTCCATGACGACCTGAAGATTCTGGTCTGAAAAATTACCGAAAACAGGGATCTTTTTGAGGAACTTTATGATCAGCTCTTTGTCTTTATCGTTAACAGTTTTTCTATTCATAGTCCCGGACCAAAAGTATATTGAGATTCTAAGCTTATTAATTATATACCTTAATCTCAAAAAAAAACTCAACTACTTTTTATCCGGCCAGCTAGCAATATGCTATTTCAGCCTCCTGGTGTTTATGTCGCTTATACCGTATAGATTCCGTCGTTTCCCTGTGTGACCGGTCCATCCCAAGCGCCAAGTCCGCCGCGAATAGTTTTTGCCTTAAAGCCCTGGCTTCTCATCAGGAAAGCTGCCGTCATTCCCCGTGAATCATTTGTGCAGTATGTATAATACTCCCGTGACATATCCAGCTCCGGGTATTTCTGACGAAGGACTTCAATAGGAATATTTATGGCACCCTTAATATGTTCGTCCTCGTACTCAGGTTTAATCCTCGCATCAATAATAATGTATTTCTCTCTATCCTCCACTATGTCTTCAGGGAAATCCCAATCGAGAAAGGATTTTTTCATGATCTCATCAAAATCTTTTTTCTCCAGCTTTAACACAGTAACATCATCAACAGCCCGAACAGTCGCATTTCTGCCCTCTTCACGAATTAGCGCCTCTTCCCCAAACCCTTCGCCATCACTAAGTGTAGTAATCTGGTCCGCTTCATTTTCACCCCTGAGCCTGGTAACGGCTGCACGGCCTGATTTGATGATATAGTACGCATCTCCTGATTGTCCCTGTTCTATTATCGCCTCTCCGGCAGCGTACTGTTTCTCACCCAGTTTTTCAGCGAGGGCAAACATCTTCTCCGGTTCAAGAAGAGCGAAAGGCTGAAATGTTTTGAGTTGATTGTACCGGCAATAATCCCTGTGTCTTAAGAGGAGCAAATTAGTAAAAGCAGAGTCAAGCAGCACGATCTCTTCAAAGTCTGTTTTCAGCAGCCTGTATAGTTCTACATCTGATTTCGCCACAACTGAACTGTTGCGCGGAGAGCATGTCAACAATGCCATTTCCCCGAATCCTTCACCACACTTCAAGTTTATAATTTTTGCTTCCTGTCCCCACTTAGTGGTTTTCAAAACTTCAACCTCTCCCTG
>PIVU01000190.1 GCA_003354025.1 Nitrospirota bacterium | reverse complement strand
ATAGCATTGAACGGATTTGTAAATTATCTTCTCAGCATAAACACAGCACCTGTTTATGGGAGAAACATTAAACCTTCCGGGCTTACGCAGTTCCTGCCTGCTCCTGAAAAAGGAAGTGCATGCAAACGGATGAACCTGTTTCTCAGGTGGATGGTCAGGAGTAGAGATATCGACTTTGGGATATGGGACAAAATTCCCTCATCTAAATTAATCATTCCTCTCGACACTCATATAGCAAGAATATCAAGGTGTCTTGGTTTTACTGAGAGAAAATCATCTGACTGGAAGACAGCAAAAGAAATTACTGAAGCGCTTAAACGGTTCGACAACAGGGATCCGCTCAAGTATGATTTTGCACTCTGCCATCATGGTATATCCGGGCGATGCAGAGGAGAGATGGCTTCTGACACTTGTGAGTCATGCGCTTTTTCGCTATAGGCCTGCCAATTCCGTTATGACCTATCTCATATTCAAATAAGATTGCTTTGTATCATAATGATAGTGTGATGATGGATATATTCATTTGGAACGAATCATTGCACAGGTCATTGTTTATTTTGAATAAACATGGAGGAGTGGAATTTTGTGAGAAAACTTGTTATTGACAACGATGAGTGCATCGGATGCGGTACATGTGCTGAATTGTACCCCGAGCTATTTGAGTTAAATGAAGATGAAGGCAAGGCTTATGTAATTGCCGGGGACAAATGCGGTGCCTCTGACTGTGAGGAAGCAGCCGGTACTTGCCCGGTGGAAGCAATAACTCTTGAAGAGGGGTAGAGAAGTGAAAAAATATATGTTATACATTATATGTATAAGCAGAAAATCGATATGTATTCCTTAAACATATAAAATTAATTATCACTAACATTAATATTTTAACGGAGGTGGACATGAAAATACTGGATCTCAAAAAACTTATTAAATTTCAGCCTGACAAGATTACAAGAGATATGCTTAATGACGAACCTGAGATGAGGATTGCCCTCATGTGCCTTGAGCCCGGACAGAAGCTGACGCCCCATAAAGCTCCAATGAGGCTGCTGATGTATGTTGTCGAAGGAAAGGGGTCAATTACAGTCGGCGATGAGACTATTGTTGCTGATGAGAAGACAGGCATTCCCTGTGACCCAATGGTTGAGCACGGATTCTCAGCAGATCAGGGAGAAAAACTTGTTGTGATGGCTATAGTAACGCCGGTTGATTAGGGAAAACAGGAGAACATAGCTGCCATATTAATATTTTTTATTATCAATTATTATATGGAAAATAATGCTGTGTTCATGTGATAAAATAGAGTTGATCTTAATATTGATTCCTGTGAGAACTATCACCTGATTGATCAGGCAAAACGTATAACTTTTATCCAGGAGGTGTTTATGAAGCCGATAATTGATTATGATGAATGTACGGGATGTGCCACATGTGTAGAGCTGTGCCCTGAGGTTTTTGCAATGGGAGATGATGAAAAGGCATATGTATTAGCTGAGGACAAATGTGATACCTGCGATTGTCAGGAAGCTGCTGATACATGTCCTTCAGAAGCGATTACATTTGAATAAGCGTCTGTTTCTGTTTAATGCCCTGTCGGTTTTTGCCGGCGGGGCATTTTTGTTCCTGCATTAGATGATTCAATTCCGCTATGCATAGGCTTTGAGGCAAAGCAGGTAAGTGTATGATAACTGCTGGAAATTGAAAATGAATTTCAATTTCCTTGACAAAGGCCTCCCTGTACGTAATACAATATAGATCATGAAACTCAGATCTTCTGAAGCATCCGCTTCAAATTCAAGTCAAAATATTATTGAAAGCAAAGAGAAACTTAAGGCTTTTTTGAAGAAAAAGGGCTTTAAGTCAACAAGGCAGAGAGATATTATTGTGACTGAATTCCTAAAGAGCAGGGAGCATGTAACTGCTGAAGAGCTGTATAACAGGATAAATAAAAAATATAAAGAAATTGGTTTTACTACCGTTTACAGGACATTGAAGCTGCTTGCAGAATCAGGACTTGCTGCAGAGCAGATATTTGCAGACAACCTGATGAGGTATGAACCCCTTTCTGAAGAAGAACACCATGATCATCTGATATGTGTGCATTGCGGGTCTATTACGGAATTTGAAAATCCCAAAATGGAGAGACTGCAGAAGAATATTGCAAATGAGTTCGGGTTTTATATTGTAAATCACAAAATGGAATTTTACGGTTACTGCAGGAGGTGCAGAGGAAGTGCACGAACACTGTCATAAAGATAAAGAAGTAAAGAGCGATTCTCCGACAATCTGTCTTGTGGGAAACCCAAACGTAGGCAAGAGTGCCATATTCGGACTGCTCACGGGGCGATATGTAACAGTATCCAACTATCCAGGCACTACCGTAGAACTGACCAATGGTGAAGCGCTGATTCAGCGGGAGAAGTACAGGATTATAGATACGCCTGGTGTTAACAGTCTTATACCGATGAGTGAGGATGAAAAGGTAACCAGGGACATATTGCTGGACAAAAAGTCGGAAACCATTGTTCAGGTAATTGACTCAAAAAATATAAAGAGAGGTCTCTTTATAACCCTTCAACTGACTGAAATGAAGGTGCCTCTTGTTATTGACCTGAATATGAGAGACGAGGCATCCAACAGGGGGATTGACATCGAGGAAGCTGTCCTCGGCAACATATTTAATGTTGATGTTGTATCAAGTATAGCTGTTCAGAAGAAGGGGATATCATCGCTCAAAAGGGCGGCTGTCAAACCCAGGGTGTCGGATTATGAATATACTTATGACGACACAATTGAAGAGTATGCTGCAAGAATAGAAGCTGTGCTGCCCGAGGCCAATATTGCAAAGCGGTCTATAGCCTTAATGATACTTGCCGGAGACAGTACTTTGAAAAAGTGGCTTCTGAGCAATCTGAGCAAAGAAGACATTAAAGATATCGAATCATTCAGAGACAGCGCAGCTGAAAAATATTCACAACCCCTTGGCGTAATTATCAGCCAGCAGAGGCTCAAGCTTGTGGAGACAATTGCCGCCGCCATAATTAATAAATCAACGCCCAATGAAAAAGGTCTGTCCAATTTTTTAAATGAAGTTACGACCCATCCTGTGTGGGGGTTCCCCTTTCTATTTCTTGTCCTCTATGCACTGTATGAATTTGTGGGTGTTTTCGGAGCCGGGACTATGGTGGATTTTTTCGAGTCCGTTATATTCGGTGAATATTTGAACCCGTGGGTTGAAAAGATTGTCTTATCGCTTGTTCCCATCACCTTTGTTCAGGAACTGTTGATTGGTGAGTACGGTATTGTTACTATGGCACTGACTTATGCTATTGCAATAATATTGCCTATAACCGCTACATTCTTTATCGCATTTTCCATAATGGAGGACTCGGGATACCTTCCGCGGCTGGCAGCTATGTTAAACAGGGTTTTTCAGGCCATGGGGCTCAATGGAAAAGCTGTTTTGCCGATGGTCCTCGGTCTCGGATGTGATACAATGGCAACACTCACAACAAGGATACTGGACACAAAAAAAGAAAGACTGATTGTGATTTTGCTGCTGGCACTTGGTGTTCCCTGTTCAGCTCAGATAGGTGTTATACTGGGAATGTTCGGCAATCAACCGTTTTCAGCTCTGCTTGTTTGGCTTGTAACTTTAATAGCGGTAATATTAATCGTGGGCTTTCTTGCTGCCAGGATTATCCCAGGGCAGAAGACAGATTTCATTCTAGAGCTTCCGCCGATCAGAATGCCGCAGCTATCGAATGTTTTAATAAAAACCTTGGGGAGAATCGAGTGGTATTTAAAGGAGGCTGTGCCCCTTTTTATCCTGGGAACTCTTATATTGTTTGCTGCCGATAAACTTAAAATCCTTCCTTTTCTCGAAAAGGTATGTTCACCGATAATTGTTGGTGTATTAGGGCTGCCTGCAAAGGCAACAGAATCATTTATCATCGGTTTTCTGAGGCGTGACTATGGTGCAGCAGGGCTTTTTAAACTTCAGGAACAGGGTCTGCTCAACACTGAGCAGGTCGTTGTGAGTCTGGTAACCATAACTCTCTTTATTCCGTGCATTGCGAATTTATTTATGATCGTAAAAGAGAAGGGAGTTAAAACAGCTTTGTTGATGGCAGCTTTTATTTTCCCTTTTTCGATTCTTGTAGGTGGTGTGCTGCACAGAGTGCTTTTGTGGTGGGGTATTTTCAGTTGATAATTCATAACAGGTCTTTCGGGCCTGTTGTCCAATAGTATAATCGGGAGGGATGCAAAAGTTGCATAACACGCAGGTTATAAATGTTCGAGGAGCGCTTATTTCATGGACTTTAACCCTCTGCTATATGGGATTGATTTACTATCTTTCATCAAAGAATAATATAAAGCTTCCTGAGTTTACCATAGGCTTTGACAAAGTCCTTCACACGTGTGCATATATGGGCCTGGCTTTTTTATCATATATTTCAATAAACAAAAGCGGCATTAAGAAATACGTATTTATTGCGGCATTTCTCTTTGCGGGCATTTATGGCATATCAGATGAAATCCATCAGAGTTTTGTGCCGGGCAGGGACGCGTCTTTAGGCGATCTTGTTGCTGATTTTTCGGGAGCGCTGATCGGGTGCTTTGGTGCAAAATATGGTAAAAGATGGATTGATTTTATTTAATGTTGAGTTTTATGACGGGGCCTTTTCTTCTTTCAACTCTCTCTTCGGGATCGTGGTAATACTTGAATCTGAACAGGGCGTCGAGGCCATGACAGTCAATACAGAGCAGGCTGTATGTCTGTAACCGCAAAAAGCTGTTTGTTGCTGTTCCTTCTTCATTTTCGCCTTTGCCATTTCTTTTGAACCTCGGGTCCCATTGATGAACGTCATGACATGAGGGACATGAAATATTCCCAACTGATGACAGGTTGCCTGACCACTGTTCGAATAGAGGGAAATAATCAGGATTTTCTTTAATGTCCCTCCCGACATTAGTGATAAGCAGTCCGTCAGGGTGGGAGTAGGTTGCCGGGATTTTTGCTTTTGCCGAGCCGTTTTTTGAATGGCATGAGTTGCACATCATATCCATTATATTAGTACCGTCCCCAATTCCCTGAGCCCACAGTTTAATTTTGTTCCTGTTGTTATGCATAACATGGCATACTCCGCACGGACCGGATTCAATTGGAGTTTGATCAATAATATTTTTTTCTTCAGGCGCGCTGATAATCAGGTCATGGTCTGTTTTGCTTAGTAATGCCTGAGAAGTGTGGCAGTTCCCGCATAGTTTAGGTGAAGGTGAGTTTTCCAGTCGCAGAAAACTGTTCTGAGCATTCCCCTCCACTTCATAATAATGGTTGTCAGTGATGATTTGGTTCGGGTCCCACCTATGAGGGTCGTGACAGGTCTGGCAGGCCATTACGCCTTTATCGGACAACTTGCCGCTGCTGTCAAAGAGAGGAAGTGTAGTGGTAAGTCCCTTTTCAGAAGGGGAGATGTTAACGGGATGAGAATGGTCTTTTATTTCTTTTTTCTTTGCCATACCTTTTTCATTGTGGCAGCTGAAGCAGAGGTCTTTCATGACCATGCCCGAATCGGTCTTGATTTTTTGTGCCCAAAGGTAATTCTTTTGACCTCCATGCACAATATGACATACTCCGCACAGGCCAGATTCAGAGGGTGTCTGTCCCAAAAAATTCTTTTCTTCAGGAGCTACTTTTTGAATATCATGTTTAGAGTTAGCAATCGTAAACTTATTGCTGTGACATTCCCTGCATAGATCAGGAGCTGCTTTTCTCAGAAATGAGGTTTTATTGTCTCCTTTGACATCCTCCCTGGTTTCTCCAGCAGTAGAGTCTGCCCTCCACCTGTGAGGGTCGTGGCATGTTGCACAGGTCACATTGCCGCCTTTGTCCTGTGCGCCTGATTTGTGAAACAGGGGAAGTGTTAGTTCATCCTCGCTTGTACCGATTGCCTTTAGTATGGAACCAGACTTATTAGATTTAAAAGGACTGATATCAACCGGGTGACGGTAATCAGGAGGAATGGCTTTTTCGGCAATGTTTCCCTTGCTGTGGCAGCTCATGCAAAGCTGTGTTGTAAAGTCTTTGCCCTTGCCTGTTTTCCTTGCTTCTTTGTGAGGAAGATGGCATGCTGAGCATATACCGGCTTCTGCTACTGT
>PIVU01000447.1 GCA_003354025.1 Nitrospirota bacterium | reverse complement strand
TAACACTACCCACTATAACATTAAGAATTCAAACTCGAATGAAAACAGAAAGACATGTTAAAATTGTTTACCTTTATTCAAAAACTATTATTTAAGGTATCTACTCATGAAAGCAATTATATACACAAAATACGGACCACCAGATGTCCTTCAACTCAAAGAGGTTGAAAAACCTGTTCCAAAAGATAATGAAGTCCTGGTAAAAGTTCATGCAGTATCTATTAATTCATGGGACTGGGATATGTTAACGGGCAAGCCCTATGAGTATCGCTTTTTCAGTGGTCTTTTAAAACCCAAAAGTACCAAAATGCATGGTTGTGACATCGCCGGACAGGTCACAGCTATAGGCCCAAATGTACAAAACCTTAAAGTCGGAGATGAAGTGTTCGGCGATCTGTCCGAAGGTGGCTGGGGCGCTTTTGCAGCGTACACATGTGCCGGTGAAAGTGAATTAAGTCTTAAACCTTCAGGTATGACCTTTGAGGAAGCTGCATGCATGTCTCATGGAGGCAACCTTGCTGTGCAAGGCCTTGTTGATGCCGGTCAGATTAAATCAGGGCAAAAAGTTCTGATTAACGGCGGTGGTGGCAGTACAGGCACGCTGGCTATTCAGATAGCGAAATCACTCGACGTTGAAGTAACGGCTGTGGACCGCACAGAGAAATTAGACATGATGAGTACACTCGGAGCAGACCATGTCATTGATTACACAAAAGATAATTTCACAAAAAACGGGCAGCAATATGACTTGATCCTTGACATGAAAACAACCCGTTCTATTTCTGATTACAAAAGAGCATTAAGTGCGAATGGAATTTATGCAACCGTCGGAGGCAGAACTTTCCCTGTCCTTCAGGTTGTACTTTCCAGAGTACTTGGCGGGAATAAAAACATGCATATGGTCGGTTACAAGGCAAACAAAGACAATGCTTATTTGATAGAGCTTTTTGAAGCCGGCAAACTAAAGCCTGTGATAGATAAGTACTTCCCCTTAGAGGAGACAGCCGATGCTTTCAGGTATTTTGGAGAGGGAAAGTTCAAAGGGAAAATAGTCGTCACTTTGGCACATAATTACAAAACCTGACTCCACTGTACTTTATGCCGGCTTGATATTTTGATTTAAACTAAAGAAATTATGAGGGTCATATTTACTTTTCAGGTCAACCAGCTTTTTATAATTTTCCGGACTATAAACAGACTGAATCTTTGCCGAGACATCGTCGGAAATGAAGTTTATGTAAGAGCCCGTTGAATAGGGCTTCAAAGCAGCGGCAAAATCACGTGTCCAATTAATATTCTTCTCCGAGTCGGAAGAATCAGTCCACTTTGAAACAATATTGAAAATAAAGGCCGCGTTACGATTACTGAAAGCTGTCTCCCCCTCACCCAGACGGCTTGAAAGTCCGTGCATATGCTGAATATGCAGCTGAGTAAGTGTTGACGGTGTCCTGCCTGTATAATCCATTACTATCTCAATTACATCATCGTTAAGGTCACCAAGATAGGCCGACTTCCAGTAGT
>PIVU01000446.1 GCA_003354025.1 Nitrospirota bacterium | reverse complement strand
GCTGACTCTATTCAAGACATAGGGCAAAAAAATCTAGAGATGATGCTACTCGCTAAGCACGGCGGTGGAGTTGGTATCGGTATTAATCAAATTAGACCCGCTGGCGCAACAATAACAGGAAATGGAACATCAGACGGAGTCGTACCTTTTTGCAAAATATACGATTCAACAATACTTGCCACAAATCAAGGATCAGTTAGACGAGGAGCTGCAAGTGTTAATATCAACATTGACCACAAAGATTTTGAAGAGTGGCTTGAAATTAGAGAACCTAAAGGAGACGTTAACAGACAGTCGCTTAACTTACATCAGTGCGCAGTTGTTGGCGATAAGTTTATGCGTAAGCTTGAACAAGGAGATGCAGACGCTAGGAATAGATGGAGTAAATTACTTAGAAAACGAAAAGCAACTGGAGAGCCGTATATCATGTTTAAAGGAAATGTTAACAAAGCAAATCCACAAGCTTACAAAGATAGCGGATTAAAAGTACATATGACTAACATATGTTCAGAGATTACATTACACACAGATGAAAACCACAGCTTTGTATGTTGTTTATCATCATTAAATCTAGCAAAATATGACGAATGGAAAGACACTAATCTTATTTATGACGCCACGTGGTTTCTTGACGGTGTTATGGAAGAATTTATTCAAAGGGCAAAAGGATTACGCGGATTCGAGAATTCTGTACGATCTGCACAGAAAGGGCGTGCACTCGGTTTGGGTGTCCTCGGATGGCATACATATCTCCAGGAAAAGGGTATTCCTTTCGAAGGTTTATTATCTCAGTTTGAGACTAGGAAAATATTTTCCCAGATTAAAATCGAAAGTGAAAGAGCTTCCATGGCTCTTGCTGAAACTTATGGTGAGCCTTTGTGGTGCGTTGGCACTGGTATGCGCAACACTCATCTCCGTGCTGTTGCTCCCACTGTTAGCAATAGTAAGCTTAGTGGGAACGTATCCGCAGGAATAGAACCTTGGGCTGCTAATGTATTTACTGAGCAATCAGCTAAAGGTACATTTATTAGAAAGAATCCTACGTTAGTTAAACTATTAAGAAAACACAAACTAAACAATGAAGAAATCTGGAATAAGATACTGGCTGATGGCGGTTCTGTGCAAGATATCGATCAGCTTGATGCTGTTACTATGGGGCATGACATACCAGCAAAAGAGGTATTTAAAACTTTTAAGGAGATTAATCAACTAGAGTTAGTTAATCAAGCTGGACTGAGACAGCAATATGTAGATCAGTCGGTTAGTTTAAATTTAGCTTTTCCTTCTGAAGCAACACCTAAGTGGCTTAATAAAGTTCACTTTGAAGCTTGGAAGAAAGGCGTTAAAACCTTGTACTACACTCGAACAGAGAGTGTTCTGCGAGGTGATATTGCAGCCACAGCAATGAATGAAGATTGTTTGGCTTGTGATGGGTAAAATCAAAAAAGGGCTCTCGTTATGAGGGCCCTTTCTGGTTACAGGAACTATTAGGTATGGTACGCCTATTTATCTTGTTCCTTTTT
>PIVU01000189.1 GCA_003354025.1 Nitrospirota bacterium | reverse complement strand
AATAACAAGGACCGCCGGGATGAGATATGAAGCTAAACCTATTGACTGCAATAAAATATCGGACAGGTTGGAGCCGAAGCTTCCAAGCATATTTTGAAGTTTCTGGCTGTCTGTAAATAATGACTGGTCCCACTTTTTGTGGCTTATCAGGCTGATAAATACAACCAGGCCTGCAAGAATGGCGAGTATGCCTTTGATTTCGTCTTTTATCCTGCTTTGCATGTGCTATTGGTCCGCAGATTTATAAGATTTATTATTAGTAAGTTCAGGTTCTTTTAACCTGTAGGCTATCGGCTGATCCATATCGACAATATGATAACAAAAGCAAGTAAAAAACGATAATAAGCAAAGGGGCGTAACGAGTATTTTTGCAGAAAAAGAATGAGATATTTGATCGCGAAATAACCTGTAATTGCTGCGACAACTATGCCGGCAATAAAAATATCCATTTCGATGCTTTCCTCACCCATGAGGTTTTTTGCTTCAAGGAGGCTTGCGCCGGCAACAGCAGGTGTCCCCAGCAGAAATGAAAACCGTGCTGCTTCAGCCCTCTTCAGACCTTTTGTGAGTCCGGCTATAATGGTTATTCCGGACCGCGATACTCCGGGTATGAGAGCAAAGGCCTGGGCAATGCCGATGAAAATCGCATTTTTATAATTTATGCTTTCAAGACCTGTACGCTGATCTTCTTTGTAATTCTTTTCAGACATGAACATGAATATTGATACAAGACAAAGCGTGAATGCAATAACATAGGGACTTCTGTTCTGCGCGATCCAGTCATGAAACAGTACTCCAATAACTCCGGCCGGGATTGTTCCAACTAACAACTTCCACATCATGGCATCTTTTTTAGGGCTTCCCTTAATTATTTCAATCCAGTCTTTTCTGAAATAAGTCAAAAGAGCCAGCAGGGTGCCAAAGTGAAGGGCAACATCAAAGCTGAGGGTGTTGACAACCCCTTCCCATTTAAAAAACCATGGAGTAATGATGAGGTGAGCTGAACTGCTGACAGGTAGGAACTCTGTAAGTCCCTGCAGTATGCCAAGTATAATTGCTTCAAACATTTAAGGAGTTTAACAGTTATTAACTACCAGTTGCAAAGGCAAAGAGGCAGTCGTAACGACTGTCTTTGTCCTTATTATTTCACTTTGTGCGTGCCTTTGCCCCTTTGTGCCTAATAAATTTCTTGTGAAATTTATCACTCCTTTTGCTAAACTTCTATTTCGCTATTTACGATTGAGTTCATTGAATCGGTGGCAAATTATCCCTTATGAAAGAGCAACTTTCTTCAGACAAGAAGGAGAAGAGGAACAGTTTTGTACGGTTCCTTGGCATGGCCAGCACTGTAGGGATAAACTTTGTTGCTACAACGCTAGTCGGGTTTGCGATAGGCCACTGGATTCTAGACGCATATTTTGGTACGGGCCCGTGGTTTGCAGTTATTTTTATGCTCCTGGGGATTGCGTCAGGTTTTAAGTATCTGTTTAAGCTGGCTAAAAAAGCTGAGAAATTCAATGAGGAAGAAGATGCTGAAAAATAGGTGCAAAGTAAAGACTTTTCTTTGCATTTTTCCACGTTTATAAAAATGGATATATTAAAAAAAGTAACAAAAAACAGTTTATATGTTTTGGTCCCCGTGCTTATCGGGTCTGTGTTTATTGAGTCTCAAAAGCTTCCGCTGGGTATTTTCATGGGCTGGTTTTTTGGCATTTTTAACTTTAAGGGAATGACAAAAAATGTTGAGGCCATGACTGATATTCAGAAAGCCAAGACGAAGATGTTCATGTTAAGTATTTTTAGGTTAGGGATTCTCTTTGCCGCAATTTTTGCACTTGCATATTTCAAGATTATTAATATAATAGGACTCCTTGTGGGATTCACCATTGTTTTTGTATTTATTATCATTGAAGGACTGAAGGCTGCAAAGGCTGAATAAATATACTGAGAGGTTTTTATCATGAAGAGATACAGGTCTGCTGCATCAATGAAAAAAAGGTTAATAGAGATAATACTGGAACGTACCTTTAAATTTTCCGAAAAACCGACATTTAAGCTTGCTTCAGGAAACATGAGCAGTTATTACTTTAATTGCAAGCCGACTACCCTTAATCCTGAGGGGATGTATCTTGTAGGTGCGCTTATGTATGACCTGATAAGAAGCCGTAAGTCCTGGAAGGTCAAAGGCATTGGGGGGCTGACGCTGGGAGCTGACCCTATTTCAAATGCCATTGCTTATACCTCATATCGTAAAGATGACCCTCTGGAATCTTTTGTTGTCCGAAAGGAACCCAAAAAGCACGGAACAATGCTATGGGTTGAGGGGAATGTTACAAAGGGTGACAAAGTTATCATTGTGGAAGATGTTGTTACCACCGGTGGATCCACCATTAAAGCAATTGATCGTGCCAAAAAGTGCGGGCTGAAAGTGCTCGGAGTAGTCGTGCTGATTGATCGCCAGGAGGGTGGTCGGGAAGCGATCAGGAAGAAGGGTGTTCCTGTGCAAGTGCTCTTTACCAGGGAAGAGATTATGGCAGCGCATAAGGCTTCAAAGTAACCGGAACATAAAATAAAATAAGACAAAAACAATATGGCTGCAGGATTGTCTCATGAGTAGTATTTAATTGCCTTTGTTGAATTTTGTGGTATTGCAATGCCTGCTTGAGAATATAAGGCATGCAGGTTATTTATAATTGTTATTAGGTTTGCTTATATGGGTAACTGGTTGAAATTGCGAATGTTTTTAGCTGAATAAATAAGAAGAAGTCATTGTTACATAAATATTTTTAATTTGACCTGGAAATGATGGTTGTTTTAATATTGAAAACCGTTTTTTCTGCAAGACCTATATGTTCAAGAAAAAATTTTAGGAAGCAAGTTTTAATTGTAGTAATAATTATACCCTCTTGTATGTGCAAGAGAAAATGAATTAAGGAGGAATCAATGGGTAAGCACGAGACACCAATGTTGGACGAGTTGGAAAAAGGAGCGTGGCCGAGTTTTGTTACTGAAATAAAGAAGGCCAGAAATACCAGTTCAATGCCTGAAATGGCGGAAGATGAATTGGGCCAGGTTGAGAAATCATTTCAAACCAAACGTGGATACTGGAAACACGGCGGTATTGTTGGAGTTCTTGGTTATGGAGGAGGAGTTATCGGAAGATATTCTTCACTTCCTGAAGAGTTCCCCGGTATTGCTCATTTCCATACCTACAGAATTAACCAGCCTAGTGGTTTCTTCTACACATCTGAAGCATTAAGAATGATCTGTGACATCTGGGACAAGTATGGAAGCGGTATTACTAACGTTCACGGTTCTACCGGAGACCTTGTACTTCTCGGTACAACAACGGAGAATCTCGAGGCTCTATTTGCTGAGTATTCCTCACGCGGATGGGACCTTGGCGGATCCGGATCAGCTATGAGAACACCAAGCTGCTGTGTTGGCATGGCACGTTGTGAGTGGGCAAATATTGATGCTATGGGCATCTGTAACCACATGACTCAGCACTTCCAGGATGAGCTTCACAGACCTGCATTCCCTTATAAATTTAAAATCAAGGTTTCCGGATGTGCCTGTGACTGCGTTGCAGCTATTGCCCGTGCTGACCTGTCCATTATCGGTACATGGAAAGGCAACATCAGAATAGACCAGGCAGAAGTAAAAAATTATGCTGACGGCGGTATGGACATTCAGTCTGAAATCGTTGACATGTGTGATACTCAATGTATCAGTTATGACGGCGGAGAATTCAAGATTAATGATGAACAGTGTTCAAGATGCATGCATTGTATATCTAAAATGACAAAGGCTTTGAGGCCGGGCGAAGAAAAGGGCGCTACAATCCTCGTAGGAAGTAAAGCTCCTATCGTTGTTGGTTCACTCATTTCATGGGTCCTCGTACCTTTTATTAAATGCGATGATGAAGATTATGCACTATTAACAGAACTCACCGAAAATATCATTGAATGGTGGGATGACAATGCAAAACCAAGGGAAAGACTTGGTGAGCTTATTGAAGTGAAAGGCATGAGGCCGCTCCTTGAAGCAATAGGTGTTCCTCCTCAGCCACAGCAGGTTAAAGAACCTAGAAAAGACCCGTTCTTCTTCTGGTCTGAAAGTGATTTCGCTAAATAAATCATTCAATTTAAGATATAAAGATAAAGGAGGAATTATCAATGGCATTACCAGAAAGACAAACAGATGTAGGACCACCACATTTTGAGCAATTCTTACCGCCTGTAATTAAGAAAAATTACGGCAAATGGAAACATCACGAGATCATTACCCCCGGAACAATGGTCCATGTTGCTGAGAGCGGCGATGAGATTTATACAATCAGGGCAGCTTCACCAAGAATCCTGTCAACTGAGACAATCCGTGATATGTGTGATATTGCAGAAAAATACTGCGACGGACACCTGCGTTTTACCACTAGAAACAATGTTGAATTTCTTATTTCAGACAAAGCCCAGATGGATCCTTGTCTGGCCGAACTGAAAGAGAAAAAATACATGGTCGGTGGTATGGGTCCCCGCATCAGTAACGTTATTCATACACAGGGCTGGGTACATTGCCACAGTGCTTGTACAGACGCATCGGGTATTGTTAAAGCAATGATGGACGAGCTCCACGAGTACTTCACTACAAAAAGTCTTCCTAACAAGGTAAGACTTGCAGTTGCATGTTGTGTTAACATGTGCGGTGCTGTTCACGTTTCTGATATAGCTGTTGTTGCAGTTCACAGAAAAGTGCCTGTAATTGATAATGCAATGGTAGGGAAAACGTGTGAAATTCCGACAACAGTCGGCTCATGCCCTACTTCAGCTATCAGGCCGAATCCGAAAGACCGAACAGTTGTGATTAACGAAGATAAGTGCATGTACTGCGGTAACTGTTTCACTGTCTGTCCTCCGATTGATATTCACAATCCGGAAGAAGATGGAGTTGCAATCGTTGTTGGCGGAAAAATTGGAAGTCTCAGGACAAGTCCTAAGTTCTCCAAGCTGGCGATACCGTTCATGTACAATGAGCCTCCAAGATGGCCGAAAGTTGTAGATGCGATCAAGAACATTATTGACGTATATGCAGCCAATGCTAAAAAGCATGAGAGAGTTGGAGAGTGGATTGAGAGAGTTGGATGGGAAGATTTCTTCAAATTAACTGGTTTAGAGTTCACATACCAGCACATTGATGACTTCACATTTATGAGAGACACTCTTAGAACTTCAGCAGCATTTAAGTACTAAAGTAACAAACAGAATGGCAGGTAGTTCCGGACAAAAAGGAACTACTTGCCGTTTTTTGTACAGGCGATTTCTAACTTGACAAATCGATTTGGAAAAGTTAGTTTATTATCGCTAACCATTATATCTAATAATTTCTAAGAAGAGGTGGAGATATGGAACAAGCAGAAATCCAGGAAAAAATATATGCCTACTCAACAAAGATGAAGGGCAAAAAGAAACTGAAAGAAAAAGATATCATCAAGGCTATCATGGCTGAAACAGAAGAAGACAAAGCTACTGTTAAAACAGCACTTAGAGAGATGATCAATGTTGGAAAACTGATGTATTCCTACGGCGGCGGTGCAAGCTCAGTAGAGATCCCCAGTGAAGAGTACCTCAAAGAAAAGGGATTAATTTAAAAGAGTTTTCAGTTATCAGGGACCAGGTGTCGGGTTATTTCAAACTGTGCTCTGGTCCCTGATTATTGTTGCGCTTTTGTAATCCCGGCTTCACTCAATGTCTGATATAACTATCCCCAGAATCGTTGTCTCCGGTTTGCGAGGCGGCGGTGGTAAAACCATTCTGTCTTTATCAATTGCCGCAGTTTTAAAAAAACAGGGTCTTGGCGTTGTCCCTTTTAAAAAAGGCCCGGACTATATTGATGCTGGCTGGCTGGCCAGGGCTTCCGGTAATCCATGCTTTAACCTCGACCTTTTTATGATGACTCCTGACCAGGCATTCCAATCCTTTCAGACGCATTCCCGTAATGCTCAGATCGCAGTGATCGAGGGTAATAGGGGTTTGTATGACGGAGTTGATCATGAAGGAACTTATAGTACTGCTGAAATGGCCAAGCTGCTGAATGCTCCCGTTCTTATTGTTGTTGACTGCACAAAAGTAACGAATACAGTGTCGGCAATGGTACTGGGATGTCAGAAGATGGATGA
>PIVU01000188.1 GCA_003354025.1 Nitrospirota bacterium | reverse complement strand
TACAGGAGGCGTTCATGAAGGTTCATAAATATGAGTTTGTCGTAATCTCAGCTCTGGCAATACTTCTCAGCTTTACATCGATTGCACAAGCTGACAGCATAACTATAAATATGAACCCCGGGGCCGCCCTTGAAAAAGACATCCGTGATACCAACGGGAGACTGCCGGTAATTGGCGGGATCATAACTGGTGTTCCCGATTACGGTTACCTGACACTTTACGGGTATGACGGAGCAGGTGCGTGGGACCCATGGGCAGTTCCGCCGGCTCCGGTACAGAACATGGTTGATCTTGCTGCGGACATAGGTATGAGTTACTGCCGTTACCCCGGTGGCGGAATTAAGTACTATAATTGGAAACACGCGGTAGGCCCTTTAAACCTGAGGGAACCGATATATCTTGCTGAAGATGATTACGGGAACCCCCTTACTGATCAGCCGATCATGTTCGGTGTCTCTGAGTTTTTAAAGGTAAGTAATGATATAGGCTGCAAACCCATAATTGTACTTTCATACAGGACTATTTCCCTGGAGAATACCGATTATCCTTACATGGATGGAGCAGATCTGGTTGAATATTTAAATGCTGCATCAGGAACTAACCCGAATGGAGGGACTGCCTGGGCTGATATTAGAGACAGTGACAGGGTCAGACTTGGAATGGATACTGGACCATGGAACGTGGAGTTTTTTGAGTATGGCAATGAGACATATTCAGGAGCGGTCTTAGCTCCCTATGACATTACTTCAGCAGATTATATTGGCAACTACATGGATTACCGTACTGCCATGACAGATGTTGACGGCAATATTAAACTGGGGGCTGTCCTCTCAGGGGGCTTCAAGACTTGGTCCAGCCACAGAGATTGGACAGTTGACATAATAACCGGCATAGGACAGGCTGCTGATTATTTTATTATGCATACATATATTCCAAGCAATAAAGAAGACTGCTGCAACTCGGATGATCAGGCATGTCAAAGCATTCATCCGGCATATCCCATATGTACGATTAATGCCGAAGACCTTTTTCGTCTTGGTCTTGCAGGGACAAACGGATATCTGCAATATACTTACGAAGAAATCAATAGCCTGATTTACGAGTTGGCGGGGGAGTATAAACCGATTGCAATTACAGAATACAACGGAGGTTTCGTGCAGAGCGAACCGGTCCCCTATCGCCATTCGCTGGGCAATGCCCTTATCAACGCCGACCTGATCAGGCAGTTAATGCATGCCGACAATATATTCGCCGCCAATTATCATCAATATGCGAATGCATATTTCTCAATGGTTAGGGAGATTTCAGGGATTTACACTATACGTCCAAACTACTATCCTGCATATTTTTACCATAATTATTTTGGAGATGTCCTCCTGAAGCGGAAAGCAGTGCAGGTAACAACCAATAATTATACTTATACGGAAAGTGATCCATATTATGATACCTCTTATCGTGTCAAACCGTCGTCCGGTACATATCATTTTGAAGAACTCCTTCAGAATGAGCTTAGTGGTGAATGGAATGTAAATATATCCCAGCCCGCCGGAGTAATCAGCGCAGTAGATGATGATAATGGAATGTTGACAATAGAATTTGGCGGGTCGGATGATGTCGATTATTATCATACTTACATGAGGACTGCCGTAAAAACAGACACATGGCACCGACTGTCTTATCTTATAAAAACAGATAACTTTATTGTTTCTGATGAGGGAATGTATCTGGCTGCCGTGAGCGGTGATAATTTAGTGGAGAATCCCGGGTTTGAAGATGATATCGATTATTTATATTGGGACGAACCATCACAAGGTCAGCCTGATGGAGCTTCCAGGAGTATAGACGAAGACATATCACATTCCGGCAATAAATCACTCAGGATAGATTTTAGCGGGACCCATGATGTCAGTTACTGGCAGACCTATCAATTTATTGATGCAGAGCCTGAAACAGACTACCTGTTGGAAGCATATGTTAAAACAGAAGCAATAACAACAAGCAGCGGCATGAGGCTTGAAATATATGATGGAAGCCGCTGGATTGCAACAACAGCGCTGACAGGTACAAACGACTGGGTCCATTTTGAACTGCCGATTACAACGGCTCCTGGCACTAATCAGATTCGAATTCGACCGAGGAGATATTCCAAGGGAGGATCGGAGATTATAAGCGGGACAGCATGGTTTGATGGTTTCAAAGTGTCAATTAAGCATGTGTCAGATCAGTTGGACAAGGACAATGCGTGGAGGTATATTACCACGGACTTTAAAAGCAAAAGTACAGACGATAACGGTGATAACACGGCCAATATTGATGTCTATGCTGCCAGGAATACAGATGGCTTGCCAATATCGGGCACTGTAAGAATCAAGGACGTAAAACTGCGTGAGCTTGTGCAGGGCAACTATGGAGCAGTCCCATATCTTTCCGTAAATGCAAGCAGGAGTATAAGTAGAGACAAAGCATATCTCATGGTAGTGAACAAGGACATGATTAATCCGCTCACTGCACAAATAACAATAAATGGATTAATCCCGACAACAGCTTCAGCAAGAACCCTGAATGCAAATGCAGTAGACGCTACTATGGAAACAGGACTGTATAATCCAGGGTTTGAGGACTATAGAGATTTTTACAAATGGAACCTGAGCGATCCCCCGGGAGTAACAACATCCATAGATATGACAGAGTCATACTCAGAAAATAAATCCGCTAAGGTAGTCTTTGACGGCACACGCGATGTTAATTATTATCAAACTTACCAGACTATCAATCAATATATCAAAGCGGGCACCCCATATCTTTTGGAAGGCTACATTAAGACTGAGAACATTACTACAGCCAATGGCCTTGGGCTTGAGATTGTGGACAATACAGGGAACGCGGTTTTAGGGGCAACGCAATATCTTAATGGAACTAATGACTGGACATATATAAGTAGAGAATTTACAACGAGGTCCGTAACTACAAGTATCAGAGTCCGGCCAAGAAGACAGTCCGGAGCAGGCAATGTCTCAGGAACAGGATGGGTGGACCACTTAAAGATAAGCGAAATCAATATCGGAGTCACCGAGGACAACATCGGCCCGGTATCAAACGGTTTTGAATATGAGTTTCCGCCACACTCTCTAACGGCCCTTGAGATAGATGGATTGATAGACAGTGACAAAGATGAAATGTCCGATGACTTTGAAGATTTATATAGTTTAAATCCAAATGACCCTGATGATGCAGATGATGATAATGACAACGACGGACTGACCAATCTCCAGGAGTTTCAGGCAGGCGCAGACCCAACGGATTCGGATACGGATGATGACGGCATACAGGACGGTGATGATATATGTCCTTTAGCACATCCGGTTAAAATCGCAGATACTGCTCAGTATTTCCCTGATCTGCAGTCGGCATATACTAGCGGGATCAACATGGACATCTTGAAAATCCAGTTCGGGTCATATATAGAAACTCTATATTTTAATGAGAGCAAATCAGTAACAATAGAAGGTGGATACAATTGTGTCCATAGTGAGAAGACAGGCATAACTACAGTCATCGGTGATGTAAATATAAGTGACGGCACAGTTACGATTGGGGATTTTGTACTAGAGTGATAAGGAATATTACGAAAACAACTTCTTAATAAATATCAATTTCCAGCAGGGGGTATAGATGAGTTATGTAAAAACCGCACTAGTGATGCTTGTAGTGATTCTTTTCATTCTATCGGGAGACATTGAGTTTGTTGGAGCTCAGGCGCCTGACGCGAACATTTCGGTGTATTTTGATACCGATCTTGGACAGGTCAACAAAGGTGTGCTCTCCTCTGCTATTGCCAAGGCTGAACTTCAGGAAGGTGCATGGGACATGAACAATGATGTTCCCTCTCCGGAAATGCTTGCATATGCAACTGGAATGGGGATGAAGTATTTGAGGTATTCAGCATTGGAATCTATGGATTGGCATAATGCCGTTGGTCCTGACAGGACAGCGGAATTCGGCCTTCCTGAATTTTTACAGTTCTGTTACGCCGCCGGCGTAACACCTATAATTATAGTGTCTGCAAAGAATGGCGCTGCTTCAGATGCGGCTGACCTTGTAGAGTACCTGAATGCTCCTGATAACGGATCAAATCCAAACGGCGGCACGGACTGGGCCCAGGTTAGAGCAGGCGACGGTCACCCCGGGCCCTGGAATGTGGTCTGGTTTGAGTATGGCAACGAATCTTGGGCTTATACATCAGCTGACTCTTATGTAATTAACTACATCAATTATAGAAATTCAATGAGGCAATCGATGAGCGCAGCATATCCGGCACTCACTGAAGAACAGCTTGATGATGCGCTCAAACTTGGAGCAGTGCTGGGTAATTTTTTCTGGAATGCGCCTGCTTACAGCTGGAATGCTGAAGTGGTCCCGGGAACCGGTGATGTTGTTGATTTTTATATTATTCACACATATGTTCCGCAGTATACGGAAACTTGCTGCAACGCCGAAGATACTGCATGTTTAACCACAAGCATATATGGAAACGGCCAGTGGTATTATCCACCTGTTTGCACAATCAGCGCCAATGACTTATTCAAAACCAGTTTTGCCGGTGTAAATGATCAACTTGAGAATTACCTGAATGAATTGAATAATTTTATCTATGATGTTACGGGAAGACATGTTGGGATTGCCATAACTGAGTTTAACGGCCATTTCGTACAGCAATGGCACCTGATAAGCGCATACAGGCATTCCCTGGGTGACGCCCTTATCAATGCAGAGTTTATAAGGCAGTTCATGCATGCAGACAATATTATCATGTCAAATTACTGGCAGTTTGCTAACCATTACTGGGGAATGGTAGTAGGTCCTAATTCTTACCTAAACGAAGAATATAAGGAATTTGGAATACGCCCTAACTATTACCCGTTCTATTTTTATAACAACTATTTTGGAGATACGTTAATCAGCACCGATGGGAATATCCCTTCATACCCGGTAGCTGCTGTCCAGACATATGGAATATCTTCAGCTAATAACGAATCAATACAGGTTGAAACTATTGATTCCGCGAATCTGTTGTCCGGCAACTGGATTAATACACCTGTTACAGGGGCTGCTGCCAGTGAGAACAATAATGAATTGATAATAAATTTCGATGGTACGGCGAACGTTGATTACAACAATTCACATAAAACCGTAAATGTGGAAAGCAATACATGGTACAGATTATCGGGACTGATAAAGACCGGCAGCCTTGATAATGGCGAAGGAGCTTATCTCGCGGCTCTGGACCTGAACGCCTCAAACCTGCTTACAAACAACGGTTTCGAGAGCGGGCTGACAGACTGGTCGCTAAATAATAATATACATTGGACTTTTGAATATCCTTACTCACCCGACACTGAACCTCATACCGGCAATTATTCAGCAAGGATATATTTTCCGGGAACTGAAGATGTTAATTTTTACCATATTACTCATCAGGCTATCAATGTTCAACCTGATACTACATATCTCCTTGAAGGGTACATAAAAACTCAGGACATAATGTATCCGACAAGTCACTCCAACTATTTATGGTATGGCCCAAAACTGGAAGTTTTCGATGCTTTAGGGTGTGCCAGGGACATCTATTATGCGTGCTGGTCTGTAAATCAAGGGTTATATCATACTACAGACTGGACTCGTGTCAGCAAAGAATTTACTACAACGCCGTTAACAAATCAGCTTAAAGTCCGGCTTAGGAGAATGAGCGGCACCGGTGGAGTGATCAGTGGTGAGGCATGGTGGGATGATATTAAACTGACAAAGAAGATCGCAACGGATAGTCTATACAGCACAAGAGAATGGAGATACGTACAGGTTGATTTTAATACAAATAAGCTGAATAATCCTTCGGAATTAAAAATAATAGCGGGCGGGAATGCCAGAGGAAACGGCATTCAGAATAAGTCTGCTTTGTTTAAAGATGTTCAATTGAGGGAAATTACGCCGTCGTTGAACGGCATCGTACCCTATCTTTCTGTTAACGCAAGCAAAAGTGCGGATGGCAAAAAAGTATATCTGATGGTAGTTAATAAACATGTGACTAATCCGTTGACGACTGAAATAACCGTAAATGATTTCATGCCCGATAATGCGCGTGCATGGGTACTAAACGATTGGAGACAGAACAGTGTTGTTTATGCTACGAATGAGGTTGATAATAATGTCTA
>PIVU01000187.1 GCA_003354025.1 Nitrospirota bacterium | reverse complement strand
ATGTCCTGCTTTGACCTGAAGAGTTCCTGTGCTGCTTTATGAAATGTTTTGATCAGTCTGGATTTTGTGTCAGGAAGGGTCTGGATCATCTTCAGTAAATGGAACTTTAATTCCCAGACGCTCTTTTGCCAGTACTCACATATGATCGATTCCTTGAAAGGGAAGTAGTTGTAAAGGGTCCCTTTTGAGATGTCAACTTCATCAGCAATCTGGTCCATAGTAGTTGCGTCATAACCGTTGTTTTTGAATAGGTACATGGCTATTTTGATTATTCTTTGTTTGGTTTCCTGCTTCTTTCTTTCACGTCTGCCAAGGTTAGTTTTCTCTATGTCCATTTCACGACCTCTTTGATATTGATGTAAATCAAAAAAATATACTGAGTATAATAATATATAACGTATAATAATGGTGCCAGTGTAATAAGTCAAGTAGAAAATCAATTAAATCAGGAAGTTAAATATATAGTTAAGAAGCCAAAAAACTATGCATCAAAAAAGTATGGAGAATGGACTCCTGAAAAGAGGATAATCTAATGGAGTAATTATTAGGGAACGGACTGTAGAAACTCGGTAATTTCATCTGCAACTACAGTTAATGATGAAAAAACAGCGTTAGTTTCAGCGCGGATTCTGACTTCATTTAAGTCGATATCTTCATCACTGATTTCCTGCTCATTATCTCTGGTGACTACAGTTGTATAGGGAATGAGTCCGGTCCTGATATCCATTAATACAGCTTCAACAGTACAGAATGCTTTTACGCTGTTAGTTGCTGATTGATTGTAAATGTCACTGCTGAATCTAAAGGCGAGCAGAAGGTCCGCCTGCAGTCGAACAGCAGCTTCTCTTAGCATTGGAATGCCGGCATCCATGGGTGCAAGGAGATTTGGTAACGATGTCACAGCAATAATTCGGTCAGACTTCTCCAGTTTTTCTGAAAGGGTTTCTATGTAAATACTCTGGGTTTTAAGATATGATTCTGAGCGGAAATAATTACTGCCGAAATGCGCAGAAGCCGTATGGTTGGGCCCCGGAAATTTCATGATTGCAAGATGTCCTTTTCTTGGAAGCACAACTCTGCTGGAAAGAATCTTCTCAAGGGCGCTTTCACTTAACGGTGACTGGTCGGATTTAAGGAGTGATACATTGATCTCTTCAAAGTCATCGTATGAACTAGTACTCATATTGCCGGCAGATGTTTCGGGAATGTTCAAATCAGGCAGTTGATTTGATTGGCTACTATCTGATTTTGAGGTTTGCGTTTCCGGAACAGGGGACTGCTGTGTTAATGATGATTCCTGTGAGACATCATCTACAGCGACAGATTCTGTAGATGTTGTAGCACATCCAAGGAATACTAATATGTATGCCAGTGCAAGAATATAGATTCTCATTCTGATACAGACCTCCGGAAACAAGTTAATAAAAAATTATATACTGCCTGAGATTAAAAATAAAGGTTTAAATAAATGAGAGGTGGGAGCTATGATGTTATGAATTTATGGATTGTCTTTCTTTTCTTTCAGTTCTCCGAATTTATCTTGCATGAATGTAGTGTCCCACCCTGCGTCGTGATGTTCCTCTGCGTCACCCAGCTCAGAGAGCAGCAGCTGCTCCAGGTCTTCAATATGCTGACGTGCCAGGCTTAAGTATGTTTTACTGTCGTGGCGATGGTGGCGGAGTTCGTTTATAGATTCTTCATCATGGTAGCGGAATGTTTTTGTAGCTCGATGGGCCTGATGGGAACGGAAGCCCAGAGTACGCAGAACATCAATTCCGGCACTGAGAGAAGTGTCCAGTGTTTCCCTGTAAGCGTGATGCACACCGGCATCCATCAGCTCATAGGCCTGCGTCCTTCCCGAGGCGCGGGCAAAAATGTGAAGATGGGGAAAGTGCTTTTTTATCATTTTAATAATTTCGAGTACTTTATCATGATGGTTGATTGCCAGGATAATGAGCTTTGCCTTATCTGCCCCTGCTGAATGGAGCAGGTCATGACGTGAAGCATCGCCGTAAAAAACTTTGAGCCCCAGCTTTCTGAGTAATTCAACTTTGTCCGAATCAAGGTCAAGCACTGTAATTCCTACACCGTTGGCCCTGAGAAGGCGTCCCACGATGCTTCCGAAATTCCCAAATCCTGCTACGATGACCGGATTTTCCTCATCAATTGTGTCAGCTTTACCATTTTCTTTTTCCTTTGTGCCAAAGCGGGGTTGAAGAAGCTTTTCATTTAAGAGCAGCATAAGAGGCGTCAGGGCCATTGTAATGGCAACTGCACCTATAAGTGGGTTTGCTATTTTTTCCTCTATCACATTATTTTGCACGGCAAAAGAAAACAGGACGAATGCGAACTCACCTCCCTGTGCAAGAGAGAATGCAAAGAGTATATTCTGATCGTTGCCCATTTTAAATATCTTTCCCAGAATGAGCAGAATAGCAAGCTTTGCACATATAAGTCCAAGGACCAGCATCCCGATCAGTCCCGGTTTAGAAGAAATAAGGCTGAAATCGATAGATGCTCCGACTGCAATAAAAAAAAGACCGAGAAGGAGACCTTTAAATGGTTCGATATCTCCTTCCAGTTCATGACGGTATTCGCTGTTTGCAAGCACAACACCTGCGAGAAATGTTCCGAGAGCGGGACTGAGTCCGACTTTCGACATTAGGAGTGCTATTCCAATAATGAGGAGAAGGGCTGCTGCAGTAAAAAGTTCACGCAATCCGGTTTTAGCAATGATCCTGAAGAAAGGACGTACAAGAAAGAGCCCCGCGATGATAATAGCGGCAATTACAGCAGTAACTACAAGTGCCTGGCCCCATCCCGGCATTCCTTCGACCCAGCCGGTACCGTGATGGGCTGTTGCAGAAGTTTCTAATGAACTGACTGCCAGCAGAGGCATAACTGCAAGCATTGGTATGACGGCGATATCCTGAAAGAGAAGCACCGAAAAAGAACTTTGCCCTGCATCGGTTTTCATAAGTCCTTTTTCGTTTAGCGTTTGCAAAACTATGGCAGTTGAAGAAAGGGAGAGGGTCATTCCCACTGCAAGGGATGTTTGAAGGGTAAGTCCCAGCGCTTTGCCCATAATTGTAATTACTGTTGTTGTGAGAAGTACCTGAAGGCCTCCCAAACCCAGAATTGGTTTTCGCATACGCCAGAGAAGTGAAGGCTGGAGTTCCAGTCCTATAAGAAAGAGCATCATGACTACACCGAACTCGGCGAAGTGCATTACATCCTGACCTTCCTGACCTATAAGTTTTAGACCATAGGGTCCGATGATAAAACCTGCAATGAGATATCCCAGAACAGAACCGAGTCCAAGGCGTTTGGCAATAGGTACAGAAACGACTGCAGCTACAAGATAAACGAATGCCTGAAAAAAGAAACCTTCACCGTGCATACTATTTCTTACGCTCCATGATTATTTTGTCAATGTCCAGATTGAGTCTGGATAGAGTTCGTGCCTGGTCAATGTCCAGTGTTCCGTCCTTCAGCGCAACGATTAATTTTCTATAATCTTCGCCATGCTCCTGAATTACTTCTTTTGTCATTCCGTGAGTGCCGTGGGCAACAAAAGGAGGAAGATACTCCATTCCGCACACATAGGCAGTCTGTTGGATTGGAAATAAGAACTCGACCATAGTGTGTCGGTTATATCCCTTGTCCCTGAAGAGCGACTCCCTGCCTCCGGTAGAAATCACGTTCAGTAATGTCTTTCCTTTCAGGGCTTGTCCCTTTTTGCCGTAGGCCCACATATGTTGGAATACAAGATCCATATATTCCTTCAAAAGTGCCGGGATGCTGAACCAGAATAGCGGATGATGAAATACAATGACATCATTTTTTTCCAGAAGCGCCTGCTCTTTCTTTAAATGTATATGGAAATCGGGATAAACCTCATAGAGGTCATGAATGGTTACGTCTTCTATATCCCTGACATATTTGATCAACTGTTTATTAACCCGGGACTTCTGAAGTGCAGGGTGTGCGAATATGATGAGGATATTATTAGTTTTAGATTCCATAATTAATGCTTTCATTATACATAATCAATAAAGAATTATATCCTATGCAAACTGCCATTGCTTATAATTATTATCTTGAAGATATCCTAACAATACTGGTACTTTATTATGATAAGTACAGAAGAAGAGCGATATTATAATCTACTAATATTTTTACTTAAGCGCATAAATATGAAGCTGGGGTATTTCGCCTTTAGTCAGCTCTATGTGATTCGATAAGAACCCTGGCGCTGTTGTAGGATCACCCCAGAAGAAATAGAAATCAATATCATTTGCCTCCAAATCCCTCATAAGTTCATCATTGCTTACGCCTTCTCGCGGCATACCGAAATACCTGCTGTTTAACCAGTACGACAGGCGGAAAGTATAATGCCATGAGTCGTGCATCTCAGAATTGATTTTTTGCCTGTTAGAAGCGATGTTCCCTTTGATATTATATTTCATGTTTAATTCAGCACCCAGGATAGACATTTCTTTATTGATGTTGTTCCTGGCTACGTCTAATGATGATTTTGCCGGTGATACAATAAATGAAAGTATGAACAGCGCAGTCAGAATATTTCTCGTTGATTGTCTTTTGAAAAAACTGTTTTTATATAAAACATTGAGTACATGTCCACCCATTAGCAGAAGAAGAATGTTGACTATCCACAGATATCTTGTCTCAAGGTGAAACAACATATACCCGCCTGTATATAGAAGAATAGTTAACAGAGGGTAAATAAGGCTGCCATAAGAAAGAATGCTGCGGCCGTGCTGAATGCTGATCAATAATAAATACGCAATGATAATAGCCACTGAAAGCCTGGAGAAGGACTCGTATATTCTTAGAACTTCAAAAATGTTCTCAGATAGATTGCCTATGAAATGTACTAATGACTTCTTTGACTCAAAAGGACTCCAACCTTTTTTTCTGGCATTACTGGGGTCTTCGTAGATAATGACGGCCGTTTCATTAGGAGGAGCAAAAAAACCATCGAAAAATATAGGGTCGCCTTTTTCAAGAGTTTTGTGTTCAGACCCCGGGTTCAGTGAGCGGAAGACACCTTTGCCCTGATTTGAAAAAGTGAATTCGCCGTATTTGTAGCTGATCAGGCCGATCCACACACCGCTTAATAGAAAAAAAAGTAAGAAGCCCGTTAGTGAATTAACCAGCACTTTCCTTCTCTGCTCAACTGATGTTGTTTTGAAATAGAGGCAAAGACTCATTAGGAAAAAATGGCTGATAAAAAAAGGAAACCCATAAGGTTTGGAGAAGTAAGCCAGCGCGCCTAAAAATCCTGTTAAAACAGCATTGGTAATATTATTCCTGTAATTGCTGTTGAATATACTGTTCAGGTAATAGACAAGAACGCATAAAAGTAAAAAGTCCATTGGTTCTATAAGAGAAATGAATAGGAGGATAGGGACTAAGGGAATTAAAATTAAGGACCTGACGCTCTCTGATATATCGAACTTGAATGACAATTTCCATGTACCGAATATTGTTAAGCATCCGAATATTAGATTAAGAGCATTTATAGCAAAAACGTGAGTTGAGCCCAATGACAGCATAGGAATCAGAAGCCAGGACAGCAGAGGTCCCCAATATCCATTAATGGCATTGCTGAAATCACCGGCAAGATATTTTTCAGCAATACTTAAATAAATAGTGGAATCACCGGTAAGTCTTTCGTAATGAAAAGCACCAATAATAAGTGCGGAGTATGAAATCAGGCATAACAGAAGGGGAGAATATTTAGCAGAATGGCCTTTCATAGTATGCTATCCGTAAAAAGGAAAGGGCGACGCAAACAGCACCGGGTTAACGACACCCTCTGTTTTGATAACCGTCATGTCTGCCTGTGCAGAATGAATAAGTAAAGGAAGTGTGAGGTAAATCAAAAAGATAAACGTAATTTTTATTGATCATGTGGAAGATTATATCTTTCATATAATAGTTGTCAAGGCTTTTCAATGTATGATATCATTATCATTAATTAGTATCGTTACATTAAGAAATTATCTTATGATAAAAATTAACGAGATCTTCAAAAGCATACAGGGCGAATCAACATACGCCGGACTTCCCTGCACATTTATACGGCTCGCCGGCTGTAATCTCCGATGTACCTACTGTGACACAAATTATGCCTACTACAACGGTGAAGAAATTTCCGATGATGATATTATCTCAAAAATTGAAGAGTATGGTGT
>PIVU01000186.1 GCA_003354025.1 Nitrospirota bacterium | reverse complement strand
TTCAGCCTGTTTCTTGATGTGTTTGCAACAATAGTATAAAACCAGGTAGAGAATTTTGATTGCCCTTTGAACGTATGAACGTTTCTGTATGCAGACATAAACGCATCCTGGACAACTTCCGCAGCTTCATTATAGTCACCAACTATCTTATGGGTCATATTAAACGCCTTCTTCTGATATTTGCGAACAATTTCTTCAAACGCCTCAACATCACCCTTCCGGCAGCGGGCTACGAGATCTGAATCTATATCTGTATGATCTTCTTCTCTCATTATATAAGACAACCTGCAGACAATATTTGTTCCCTGGAACACCGTCAATAACAACTGTCTTGATGATAAACGGCTATGTTTATATTAAATTACAATTTCTACTGCATATTCCAACAAACTCATTTGCCATTCAATAAATTCGGCAGACAAAGCAATCGCCTGAAACATTTGAAAAGATTCACCGGAGCTAAAAAGCGGGATTAATTATAAGATAAAGCACCGGGACAAGGAATAATATAATGACAGGCAGAAACTATTTCCCTGATAAATAGTTTCTAAGCTTCTCCCCCATTTTCATTCCCATAGCTTCCGAAGAGTTATCAGTACTGGACTGGCCAACACTCACTGCAGTCAACACTTCATTGCCCGAACGGATTTCTGCCTTAATCTCTGAAACAATTTTATTTTTCAGTGTAACCGTTCCGACTATTGTAACATCCGCTCTATCACCGATAACAACAGAATAATCAGCAAGCAGAGACTCTACTATTTTATTTTTCATATTTTGAGCGATGAGAGGATCGGAACATTTAAATGTCTCTACTGACACTGTTTTAATATTATTTCCAGATTGAACACTGCTGGGACCCATGGTTGTTTTTTGCTTGGCTGCACAACCTAACACTGCAAAAATGAATATAAATACAATTAACATAGTTCCCGATATCTTCATATTTCACCCCTTTTCATATAAATTAACTTAATCATTGTACTCTATATACTGAAATGAAGCATGTCAATATTAATATCTACAAAGAACTGGTCTTCTCCAGATACTTGACCTCTTCCCTCCCCTTTTTTTCATCAACAAAATAAAACAATATCCCGCCGACAATAAAAAAAAGCGAGAGTGAAGAAATGCTTACACGGGACGCAATTTCACTGCTATACCCCATATTCCTCACAAGAAGTCCAACTCCCCCCATCATGACCGGCCCGAGAACAGCAGCAAACTTTCCGAGCATATTATAAAATCCGAAATATTCCGCAGATTTGTTGGCCGGTATAATCCTGGCATAGAAGGAACGGCTTAAGGACTGAATACCGCCCTGCACCAACCCGATAATAATAGCCAGCATATAAAACTCATTTTTATCTTTCATAAACGCTCCCCAGATTGATACGAACAGATATACGCCAATAGCAATAAATATCGCCCTCTTTGCGCCTATTCTTTGTCCTATAAACCCAAAGGCAATCGCTGAAGGGAAACCTACGAATTGAGTAATAAGCAAAGCTATGATGAGGTCATTGGATTTAAAGCCTATGGAAATGCCGTAATCTACAGCCATGCGGACAATAGTATCAACTCCATCAATGTAGAGCCAGTATGCTATTAAAAACAAAAAGACCGTTTTCAAATGACGCACCTCATGAAATGTGCCTTTCAGCTGGACAATACCTGCTTTCAAAGCATCCAGGCCGGACTTGTTTCCGTTCTCCTGTTCCTTCACAAACAGGAGAATAGGAATAGAAAAGAGCGCCCACCACACTCCTACAGTCAGAAATGAAAATCGAACCGCTTCAGATGCATCAGCAAAACCGAATGTCCCGGGGCTTAAAGTCATCCAGACATTTACGGCAAAAAGAACTCCTCCACCCAGATAACCCATGGCATAACCCAGAGCTGAAACAAAATCCAGTTTTTTCTCTGACGCCACTCCCGTAATTAATGAGTCATAGAATATATTGCCCCCTGAGAACCCAATAGAAGCAAGAATATAAAGAGCAACGGCAAGAGGCCAGTCACCCTTTGACACCATATATAATGATGAGGTCATGACAACACCCATAAATGCAAAAAAGAAAAGGAACTTCTTTTTTGAAGTCCCCCTGTCAGCAACAGCTCCAAGCACAGGGGCCATGATTGCAACCAGAACACCGGCAATGGAATTGGCCAGGCCAAGCCTTGCTGTACTTACTGTAGTGTCAGCGCCGGCACTCCAGAACTGCTTAAAAAATATAGGGAAAAAACCGGCCATAACTGTAGTTGCAAATGCGGAATTGGCCCAGTCATAAAAAGCCCATGATATAATTGTCCTTTTATTATCCTGTTTCATAGTCCAGTATTGTAATATATTTTATTGTGCACGCATATTCATTTCGTCGCAATTTCACTATTGTATAGATTTTCAGTAAATTTGTGCATCAGGAATCCAACTTCAATCCTGTAATTGAAAGGCAATGCCCTCCCTAGGTCATTTCCTTATCTTTTCACACTCAAACTGCGGACATTCCCCCACTTCAAGTAGGGTTTTGGCGCACTATGAATGATCTAGCTTTGCTATATGGCTGATTACATTACATTCATGTAAACTTTCTTTACAGGCACTATTCTTGCAACATCTTAGGGCAAATGGAATAAAGGAGGCATAAAAATGCAAAAACTCAACTGCTGGGAGCTAAAAAAATGCGGAAGACAACCAGGCGGATCGCATACAACTGATATGGGTGTATGCCCTGTAGCACAGGACACAGGCAGCAATGGAGTAAACAGCGGTAAAAACGCCGGACGCATCTGCTGGGCAGTTGCCGGAACATTCTGCGGCGGCAAAGTCCAGGGCGACTTTGCAATGAAGCAGGTTTCCTGTATGGCATGTGAAGTATTTAAACAGATCAAAACTGAGGAGAGCACTGATTTTTCTTTATTAAAATCTGCTCAGTCATATAAGACAGCCACAAGATAGTCTCAAAGGACTCAAAAGACGCTCTTACATTGGTCTGGAGCGTTTGCTTACTGAACATATAACTCTGGTTATATGTTCAGCAAAGGGCAAATGGCCTTTATCTCATTGTTACTCATTTCTGCATTCTGCAGTTCATTGCAGAGGTAGGCTCAACTGTATTTTCAGCAACCTGATCATCAGGCCTATTCTCATACTTTACATCTCTCCACATTTTCAGTTAAAAAATACTTGCCATTCTTTCAACGGCTTTTCTCAACCGGACGGCAAGCACCTGGTTTAAGCCTTTTAATATTTTTATTCCGATAGTCGGATATTTTTCATTCAGTGCATCCAGTGATTCCCTCTTCAGTATAATAAGTTCAGAATCCTCTGATGCTTTAACTGTAGCTGAACGGGGCTCATTCTCGTTGACCAGCGACATCTCACCAACAAATGACCCCTCTTTCAGAGACGCTATAATAAGCTGTTTGCCCTTAAATTCCGTCTCCTTTTTTACGTCCAACCTACCGGTAACAATTATGCCAATATAGTCTCCGCGGTCACCTTCATTAAAAAGAACGCTCCCCTTTGAACACTGTTTCATTTCAAAGTAAGGAAGGATCAACCCCACGTCTTCATCACTTAATAAATTAAATAGAATTAACTGTTTCTTGTTTTCAGCAATAAAACTCTTCAACACATCGCTCATATTATCACCCTCTCATAATATCATTATTCATCAAAAGCCATTTATATGGTACGGTTAGTCATTTTAACATTAAATCGCGTCATGAACATAGACCAGGGCACTCCTACTTCTCATGATGGTGCATAACATCATCATGAGCACACTCAATCGTCATTGATTTTACTGAATGGTCCAATGCCGCCATTTCATATATTTTCAAGGCCGACTTTCTACCCTTTACAACAACATTTCCTACTCCATTTATGGAGACATGACCAATACTGTCTGAACACACAAGATCTCTAATCTTACCCAGCGTATACTCTGTTATCAGAATATTAGTATTATATTTTCTTGTCAGAGATTCCACCCTGGCACCGAGATTGACATGATCTCCAATTACAGTATAGTCCATCTTTTTCCCCTCGGCTCCAATGTTCCCAACCAGGACCTCACCTGTATTTAAGCCTATGCCCACAGACAATGGCGTCTTCCCTTCGGATATCCACTTCTCCCTGAGCTCCTCCAGCCTGTCGATCATATTCAGCGCGCACCTCACAGCCAGCTCCGCGTGATCCTCCTGAGGCAAAGGAGCCCCCCAGAACGCGACAATCGCATCTCCTATGAATTTATCCAGAGTCCCTTCCCATCGGAAAACAATGTCCGTCATAGCAGTTAAATACTCATTCAGCATTTCAACTACATGTTCAGGATCATGCTGCTCCGAAAAAGTTGTAAAGCCGCTTATGTCGGCAAACAACACGGTCACTTCTCTTCGTGCGCCGCCCAGCTTTGCCATTTCAGGATTCTCGATTAATTCGTTGACCACCCTCTCAGTTACATAACTTGAAAACATCCTCCTGATCTCTCTTGCCTTCCTCTCTTCAATGAAATACCTGTGGCTTATAACGTAGGAGCCTATAGCAATGACAGTAAGCAGTGGATATATAAGGTTCATCCGCGTATTGATGTATGCAAATGCCACTTGGTTAAGCATCACAATCAGTACGACAAATAAAGCATAATAAATAATCGCATGAGATGCCTTTTTTCTTCCGGTAATGAGTAGTGCTGCAATGCCGGCCAACAGCACGATCAGGACATCAAAATAGTGCGGAGACTGCTCCATAAAATCCCTGCTTATTATATTGGAGATGACGGTAGCATTCTTTTCAACACCAGGCATATTTGCTGAAAATGGAGTAATTTTAGAATCATAAGTAGCAACTGCAGAAGTACCTACTAATACAATCTTTCCATCAAACATATGACCGGGAACCTTTTCCGAAAGGACATCTGCTGCTGATATATAAGGAAATATATTTTCTTTACCGAGATAGTTGATATGAAGACGGCCAAATACATCAGAGGGGATTAATACCCCGTCGAGGTCAACCCCTGTTCCGCCGATTACACTTATCTTTTGAAGGTCTTTTCCCAGAGCAATTGCAGATGTTTTGGCCGCAAGGGAGATAAAGTACTCATCAGCATACTTTATATATAGTGCTTCGTGTCTGAGTTTCCCATCCATGTCAGGCAGTGAGTATACATGACCGAATACTGATGCTCCGGCTATAACTTCAGGAGGCATAAGAACATTGAACGACTCTACCGGTTTCAGCATTTTATGATTGCGTAATTGCATTACTGCATTATCATAAAGAATATCATCAACTTCTCCCTTAAAGACCTTGTCCTCCTCAACTTCAAATCCAAGCGCCGAGACGAGCCTGTTTCTATTGGCTGACAGCACTTCAGCTAATGCCCTGTCGGATTCAGAAGATTCACTTTCGGGAAAAAAGATATCAAGTGCAACAACTTTTGGTTTTCCTTCAAACACCTTTTTAACAAGCTCAGCCTGAAGTTTTCTGTTCCACGGCCACCTTCCATACTCAGACAGGCTCTTTTCATCAATCGCTACAATCAGGATATCGTCGGGGACCTTTGGAGGAGATATTATGTTTCTGATTTTAAACCTGTAGTCGACCAGCAGATTTTCGATGTGGCCGTCAATAACAGCAGGATTGAAATAGGCGAGGGAAGTAAATAATATTGTTATAAGCAGTGATACTGCAACAGTTGGTTTCACAGGCCACTTTTAACGAAATTAGGTTTAACTGACGATCTGTTTTTCGGGCCGCTCCACGCTTGCAATGCTTGAAAGCCTGTCCCTGTGGTCCTCTACGATAGTGCCGCGGCTTCCATTCTCCAAAATCTCAACAAGCTCTACGCGGCCGTCCTTGCGTTCCTTGTACACGGCGTTTTCGTCCTCTATCTTCGGGAAATATCTCCCGGATAAATCTTCATAGAGATCAACCCTGTAAAGAGGAGTGCCTATTACATTACTATCATCACTTGTGAGCCTGAGCAGTCCATCATTTTCTGAAAGAATATATCTGCCTTTATCATTTCTGTATCCCACATAAAATTGCTCGGCATCCTTATGATAAATATCAGCATCCATAGGATAAAGTTTGCCATTAACTTCTTCAAAGAAATCGTCTTCCTTGATCTTGAATATTTTGTCCGTAAAGCACATGGCCCACTCTGACGTGAATTTATCAGGGCCGTGAGTTAAGATGACCTTCTCCTTATTCAAAACCGTTTTATCCAGTTTTTCATAATCAGTAT
>PIVU01000445.1 GCA_003354025.1 Nitrospirota bacterium | reverse complement strand
TCGTCCCTTGAAAAACCATTACAGGCATTGATGGAAAAGGGCCTGAATGTAACAGCCTGTGAGGCATGTGCAGAATCCAGGGGTTATCATGAGGATAATACACTGGAAGGCGTTAAAAGGTTTAGCATGGATTGGTACCTCGGCAGCACGTTTGATGCAGACAGGGTCCTTCATATAGGAGGTGAATAAGAATGGCAACTACAAAACTCGGATTCCTCGTACAAAGACCTGGATATAAAAGTGAAAACCCGAAGCTTGCTCTCACGCATGCTATTGCATCCCAGAGTGTTGAAATTTACCTTGAGGACGGAGATGAAGTAGTATGTGACGTAGCTTTTATCGGCGACGGTGTTCTGAACTGCAAGAAAGACCAGAAGGCCGTGGATAATTACGATCTCAACAGTACGGAGTCACATGTTAAGATGGCCCTGCTCTGTGACATGAATATCTATGTATGCAAGGAAGATCTGGACAAGTTCGGAATGACTGAAAATGACATTGTAATGAATGCAGAAGAAATAGGCGGAGATATGGATGTTCAAGTAGTCCCTTATGCAAAAATTACAGAAATGATGGAAGAAGTTAAGCATCTTCTTTTCTTTTAAAGAATAAATATAGACACAGGAGGTTTATAATGGCCGATTTAAAATCAAAGGAACCAACACAGGTTCTAGACGTTCTTGGAAGAGTATGTCCTTACCCGCTGGTTATTACAAAAAAGACCCTGGAGAAGACTGCAGGTCCTGCTCTTCTTAAAGTCCTTTGCGATGCACCAGCATCAGCTGAAGACACAATCCCGAAATATTGTGACAAACAGGGATTCCCTTTTGAACTTTGTAAGATCGAAGATAAGGGATACTGGGAAATCTTTATCCAGAAAGACTAGTAACTATCTCATTTGAGACACAAAAAAGGCGTTCCGATTATCGGAACGCCTTTTTTAGTTTAATGGTAACTTAAATTACATTTCAGTTACTGTGATAGCAGTCTGCGGACATGACTCAACACATGTTAAGCAGTTCGCACAATCCGCGGCCTGGTAAGGATCGGATTTGCCATCAGCAAGCTGGAATACTTCTGACGGGCAAAGATTTACACATTCTTCACAACCATCACATTTTTCTACATCAACCTGAACATCGATCATCTATTTAATTCCTCCTCTCGTTGATTTAATCTATAATTTACTTTGATATTACAAAGGGTTTTAAAAAAAGAAGCCCTTCACAAACACTTCTCAACTAATAACTATTTTAAACTACGCATCCATCAGTGTCAACTTCCAGCGCAATCAACTATTCATCAGTCGTAACAAGCTTCACACCAACATAGGTATGACAGTTATTACAGGACGTACTCTGGTCGTGACAGTCAAGACAAGTCTCCTCTTCATCTTCAGTTGCTACTATGAGCTGAGGATTATGCGTTCCTGTTACAAGATCGGGATGAAATGCTTTCCAGTACTCAAGACCTTCAAGATCGCTTGAAAACAGTCCTGAATCCTTCAGAGAAACACCTTCCGAAGTCTTATTTACCGAATGAGACTCAGG
>PIVU01000185.1 GCA_003354025.1 Nitrospirota bacterium | reverse complement strand
GAGCTACATCCCCATACCATCAACATCAACTAATAAAATATCAATCAGCTGATTGAGCCGACGACCTGTCGCATCGACCGCTCTCCCAACTGAGCTACAGCCCCACACCATTAACATCAACTAATAAAATATCAATCAGCTGATTGAACCGACGACCTGTCGCATCGACCGCTCTCCCAACTGAGCTACAGCCCCATACCAATATAAAATACAGGCTATTAAGTTTAATGAAGATTACAGGTTTTTTCAACCCGCAGGCTAAAATCACTTAGCGAAATAAAGCCCCCTCCCGGAAAGGGAGGGGTGCAGGGTGGGGGAAAGCTAAAAGGAGAATCTGAAATTTATCATGGCGGTGTTCTTATTAACCGCGAAATAGGGTATTACGAAATCATTTCCGGAGTAGACCCTGTATGCGTTAATTAGCGTTTTTGTCAGAGCTACGGCGAATATTGTATCTCTGGAGATGCCCGATTCATTGGAAAGAGAGACGGGGTCATAATGATAGTGTCCTTCGCTAAGGTAAAATGCATAGATGCAATAACGTACAAAGTCAGTGCCGCTTAAGATCATCATTGATGTATTATATGCAGAAGGCGACTTCCGATAGTCTCTTAACGATTGTTCAAATGTCAGGTCTGCAGCGACTTCTCCTGCCAGGCTGTAGGCAACCATTGATTCGTCATCAATATTCTCAATAGAGCTGACACCCAAAAAGAATTTGCCGTCTTTTTTACTGAATAAATTATAGTCAGTGCCGCTTGCTCCCACATAGTCGCCCAGGACTTTGTGCCCTAACTCATGTATTGCAAAGCTTGCGACAAGTGCTGAGCCGATTTGCATAGTATTGCTCACAACAGGCGGCAAAGAGATTCTGGGTGAAATCATATCTAAATAATTAGTGTTTTGCTCTTTACTGATTAGAAAATTAGTATCTGGTTTTTGATAGATGTAGTGTGCCGAAGTCTCAGGCGCGGGAGAATAGGATTGAGTCATGCGTATTAAATTATTGGTAGAGATGGTGCCAGCAATATATTCATCCTCTGCTGATGTAGTAAAAGGAACCATTAAAAAAATAATCAAACATACAAGTAAGGATTTCTCTTTAATCACTCTGTGCCCCCAACAATAAAAAATCATAATAGTAATCTAACTGCCAGAAAACAGACAGTCTGTTGTTACTTGCGGATGAGTTAAAAACAGTGTGTGAATATTATGAATTAGGATAAAGTAGTCTATTAAAAGCAATTTAATTGCCAGTGTGTAACATGTTGAAAAATAAGAATTAGGGTATGTAGTCGTGGGCGGAGATGTAAAGAATATTAACAGGAAATGTGGGTTGACTGTCTGTTGTGTAAAGCAAAGTAGCGTGTTGCTGTGATTCAAAAAATGGTAAGAAGGCATAGCACAATCAAAAAACTATTTAGATAGTTATAGCTATGCCTTTAGTATCCTTTTCATCTCCATCGAGTAGTTTCCCGTTTTTCCATATAAGAACAGAGGCGGGTCAAATTTCAACCATGTTCCTGATCCTTTGACTGATTCTACCAGGGCCATCTTGGCTTCATCACCGGTATTTGAATGAACAAGTCTTATGCGTTTTGGCTCCAGACGTGACGTCCTGAGGAGGGTTATGAGTTCAGCAAGCCTGAAGGGATGGTATATCATATAAAACTTCCCCGAGTGTTTTAGCAGATGTGATGCGGCCTTAATAAGGTCCGGAAGTGTTATCTCAATTTCATGCCTTGCTATAGCACGTTCTTTGTGTATACTCATGCGGCCTGTATTGGGCTTTCTGAACGGAGGATTTGAAAAGGCAAAGTCGAATGAGTTTGTGTGGAATATATTCCGCAGCTCCGCTATGTCATGTGACAGGACCTCTACCTGCCTGCTGACTTCATTAAGACGCACATTTCTTTTAGCCCGTCCTGCCAGTGATTTCTGAAGTTCCACTGCAGTGATTGTTGATTCCTTCAGCCTTTTTGCCAGGAGGATGGAAATAATGCCCGATCCGGTGCCAAGCTCAATTCCCTTTTCCAGCCGGCTGGCATTCATGAAGTTTTCCAGCAGCAGGGCATCTACACTGAAGCGGTATCCTTTTTTTGCCTGGAACAGACTGATCTCTTTGATGGTGTCCAGGGTTTCATTTGATTTTGGCTCGAAATCGTATTTTGACATGAATACAGTATCTATCTGAATGAAGATTAATGTGGCCTGAAAGTTACATTTCCGGAATGACTTTTAACAATTCATCAAAGCTGTCAAGAATAACATCAGAGTCTTCCAGGTATTTTCTTGGACGGAATCCATAAGTTACTCCTATTACTTTTACTCCCGCAGCCTTTCCGGCTTCTACATCATAATTGCTGTCACCTATAATGGCTGTTTTATCTCTGAGGATATTAAATTCTTTTAATAGATCCAGTATTGGAACCGGTGAAGGCTTTTTTTCACGGACACTGTCACTTCCCCATATAACATCAAAATGACGGGCAATGCCCAGTTTCTGAAGTATGTCTTTTGTATATTCGGTCCTCTTGTTCGATAGTACTGCTTTCCTGTAGCCCTTTAGCTTTTCAAGAGTATCAGTTACATGAGGGTATGCAATAGTATTGTCATGAAGATGTTTTGAGTAGAAGTCGATAAACCTGACTTCTACTTCCTTTTGGGCGGCAGGGGAGCTTTTATCTGAGGGCAGCAGAGATGACAGCAGTGCTGATATTCCCGACCCGACCATCATCTTTGTTTCTTCAACAGAGTAGTTTTTTGCTCCATAGGGTTGAAGGGCATAATTCAGCGCATCAGTTATGTCCTGTCCCGTATCGGCAAGTGTTCCATCCAGATCGAATATTAAAAGTTCAAGCATAATTTAACAGTGGTTGCTCCTGCTCACAGTTTTTACCGCTCTCCGATAAGAATTTGAAGTTATTGCGGAAACAAAATAGTATACTAAAAAAGCGGCTGGCAAAACAATTTTTACACGAATGAAATGTCCGAAGTATGTTCGATTTAAATAGGACTGCGGTTTTAATTGTGCTATTTTACATATCAAGTAAATCCGCTAGAAGATTAATATACGCCATGGAAGGGACAAGATGTCATTACGATTAATTGAGATACATCACAAGGGCGGGAAGGCGGAGGAAATTGACTTCCTGGTGAAAGATTTACCGTTGCTCGATACATGGCATGATCACCTGGACAGCGGCGGGTCTGTTACAAAGATACTGATAAGAAGTGAAAAAACGGAATCTGTTCTTGACAGGATTGAAAGCTTTTTTTCGAAAGGTGATCCGCCGCGTATTGTTATCCTTCCTGTTGAGGCTACCCTGCCGCGTCCTGAAGAACCCGATAAAGATAAGAAAGAAGAAAAGAGCCCGGGCAGAATCAGCACTGAAGAACTCTATCAAAAAATGCTGCGTGTTTCAGGAATTTCTCAGCGATATTTTGTCATGGCAGTCCTTGCATCATTTGTTGCAGCAATCGGACTCTTAAAAAATGACGTTGCTGTCATTATTGGATCTATGGTTATTGCGCCGCTTCTAGGGCCCAATATGGCGCTCTCACTTGCTACAACACTGGCTGATTATAAACTGGCGAAAAAGGCAATCATCACAAATATCCTGGGATTCACAATCGTGCTGACTATAGGTATTATTATGGGCGTATTTATAAATGTAGATCCTGACATACCGCAAATTGCTGCCAGGTCTGATGTCAGTAATTTTTATATATTCATTGCACTGGCAACAGGAGTTGCCGGCGCATACTCAATAGCAGCAGGTGTAGCAGAGGCGCTCGTGGGTGTTATGGTCGCCGTAGCTCTTCTTCCACCCCTGGTAGCTGCCGGTTTATTGCTGGGTGCCGGGTACTGGATAAATGCAACAGGGGCGCTCTTACTAGTTTTTGTTAATGTTGTAAGCATTAACCTTTCCGGTGTTATTACTTTCATTCTCAAGGGTATCCAACCTAAAACCTGGTGGGAGGCGGAGAATGCAAAAAAGGCGGTAAGGATTTCAATAACAGTCTGGTTCATCTTACTTCTCTTGTTGGGAGTGATCATTTTCTTTGAACAGCAGATCATGACAGCTGTTACATAATACTCATTCATCACACTTCCTAATGCAGTCCCCTCCCGTGTTAAACTTAACCGTACAGGTCAATATTTAGAGGACATCTTAAACTTTTGATTCGTTGGCTCAAGTAGCTGGAATTGTTTATTTACTAACCCGGAGTTATACATGGCATTATTGAGTTTGAAAGACATAAAAATTGCCTTCGGAGGCCCTGAACTGATCGAAGGGGTGTCTTTGCAGATCGAACGCAGGGAGCGGATCTGTCTGGTCGGCAGGAACGGGGCAGGCAAATCAACCCTTATGAAGATCATCAGCGGCGAGATCACCCCTGATGCGGGAGAGGTCATAAATGAGCAGGGGCTGAGAATCGCCTCGCTTGACCAGGAAGTCCCACAGGACCTGTCCGGTACGGTGTTTGAAATAGTAGCCGCCGGTCTTGGTAATATGGTTGATTTGCTCACAGAGTATCACTCAGTAAGCCATCGTCTCTCCGATGGAGATGAAGGGGCAATAGATGAGCTTGAACGGATACAGCACCAGATCGAATCCTCCGGCGGATGGCAGATTCAGCAAAGGGTAGAGACTGTACTGACACGACTTAATCTGGACCCCGATGCTCAGGTAGCCGACCTGTCCGGCGGCTTTAAAAGAAGGGTATTGCTTGCAAAGGCACTCGTAAACGAACCGGACCTCCTTCTTCTTGATGAACCGACGAACCATCTTGATATCAACTCAATCGGCTGGCTTGAGGAAGGTCTTCTCGAATACAGCGGCTCTATCCTTTTCATAACCCATGACCGGAAGTTTCTCCAGACCCTGGCAACGCGCATAATAGAACTGGACCGTGGCCGGCTTACTGATTGGGACTGTGATTACTCAACATACCTCACAAGAAGGCAGGCCGAGCTTGATGCAGAGGCCACACACAGCGCTCTCTTTGACAAAAAGCTTTCTCAGGAAGAGGCATGGATACGACAGGGCATCAAAGCACGGCGTACACGTAACGAAGGCCGTGTAACAGCATTGAAGGAGATGAGGAAGGAGCGCCAGGCAAGGCGTACACGGACCGGGAGCGCAAGGATGGTAATGAACGAGGCCGAGAAGTCGGGCAAACTGGTCCTTGAGACCGAGGGGATCGGCTGTATATATGAAGGCCGTAATTACTTCCGCGATTTCTCCACAACCATTATTCGTGGTGACAAGATCGGCATTATCGGACCTAACGGTTCCGGTAAAACCACGCTGCTCAAGATGCTGCTTGGATTAATGGAACCCCACAGCGGCTCCGTACGCAGGGGAACCAGGATTGAGGTCGCATATTTTGACCAGCATCGTGAGCAGCTTAACGATGAACAATCAGTCATGGACAATGTAGCGGACGGCTCCGGTTACGTGACAGTCAATGGAAAGACAAGGCACATAATTGGCTATCTCGAGGATTTTCTCTTCCCGCCGGAGAGGGCACGCTCGCCGGTAAAGGTCCTGTCAGGCGGCGAACGTAACCGTGCACTGCTTGCAAGACTGTTCACCAAACCGTCAAATGTGCTCGTAATGGACGAACCCACTAATGACCTTGATACCGATACCCTCGAACTCCTGGAGGAAATGCTGATGGAGTATGAGGGAACTGTTCTCCTGATCAGCCATGACAGAGAGTTTCTTAACAACATCGCAACAAGCACAATAGTTTTTGAGGGCGATGGGGTGCTTAAAGAATATGTGGGCGGTTATGACGACTGGCTCCGTCAGCGTCAACCGTTAGCTCCGGCACCTGCGGAAAAGGCCGCTAAACAGAAAAAGCCAAGGCCCAGGCAGGACCGTCCGCGAACTCTCACATTTAAGGAAAACAAAGAACTGGAGGCACTGCCTGCGCTTATCGAAACTCTCGAAGCAGAGCGCGAAGAGCTCTTTGGGATGCTTGCCGATCCAGAATTTTACCAGGAGGATGGAGGCAGGGTATCCGATACAAAAACCAGACTGGAAGCACTGGAAAAAGAGGTTACGGAAGCTTATACCCGGTGGGAGTTTCTGGAATCAATCCTCAATTCGCAGCCTGCCTGATAATTTACAAATTTGCATGATTTATCCCTATGCTGATGTTTGTAAAATCATACAAATTCAGGACTATAAATTAAGTTTGAAAATAGGCTCTAAGTAAAATTGTTATTGAATTCAATATGTTTAACTGTTTGCCCTGTTCAGGCATCACTTTTGCTTTTATAGAAA
>PIVU01000444.1 GCA_003354025.1 Nitrospirota bacterium | reverse complement strand
TTCTTCATCATAAATTTATTGACGCCGATAGAGTTGATATTTCCCTGAGCGTTGAGCAGGTAGTTATTATATTGGTGCAGACTGATCAGCGTAAAGAGAGCGGCAGCCAGGAAGGACCCAATTATACAATAGACGACTAATTTTCTTTTCAGATATCCGTAGTAATTCATCCCTGATTCCTGAACTCTAACTTGATTAAAAAAGACTTGTCCGAAACATTCAATGTTTTTGACTGTACGTTGATGCTTTTATTGATGCTTAAATAATTGATCAGGCCGTCAAATGAGGATTGAAGAGATGCATATGTACTGGTATACCCTGCTCCCTTAACCGTAACGGTATAAGAATTCCGGTCCTTTGTAGATGCTTCGATCGTATTCAGTTTTAAGCCTTCCAAATGCGCTTCGCCCAGTGCAACCAGCAGGACCCGTAAATCAGCAGGCTGCTGGTTGATAAATGAAATAACCGGGAGAAACCTCTGGATACGGTCTTTCTTTTCAGAGTAATCATTATAAATTACCTGAAGGTCGTCATGGCTTTTCAGTGCTGCTGCAATGGCTTCTTTTTTGTCGATTATCCCCCTGGTCTCAAACACTGTCAGTCCCAATATCAACAAAGCTGCAGCAGCAAAGGCCCTTGTTGCATATGTCATATATCTCCTCAGCATATAGAGGTTCTTGAACTCCCTGCTAAGAATGTTAGATGCTTTGGGGACATAGTAGGAAACAATAGGCAGGAGGTACTCCATAAACGTCTCGTTTTCACAGACTATATTGCGTGACTTGGTGAGGCAGGCAAGAGGCGCAGAAGGAAGAGTGCTGACCTCTGATGCTTCCGACAAATTTCCCATAAGGAAAATAGATGCAGGCGATATCCTTATATTCTGGAAACAGTAACTGATTGTCATATTAATATTCTGAATATCAAAATCGGTGAGTCCCGGATCAAAGGCCTCGTAGGTCCTGATAAACTGAATGTTGCGGTCCTTGGTGAAAAAGGCGACTTTTTCCTTCCCCGTACTGTAAACCCCCATACCTGCTTCACCGGACTGTTCCAGGTCGAGTACAGCAGCTGCAGCGAAAACAGATGGGTACAGTGCGCTAACTGTTTTCCCATGATCATAAAATCTGCCGACAATATCTTTAACTTCTTCCGACCTGACAGCGTAATAAAATATTTCCAGGACCTTCTTGTTTTCAATTACGCGTTCACCGAGGTTTGTATATATAAATGAAAGGTTTGTTTCATTCAGGGCTTTTCTGATTTCCGACTCGATGATCTTTACCAGGTACTGGGGTTTAACAACAGGAGTGTTTAAAGTCCCGTGAAAGGCTTCCTTGAACTCACAGGTTACAGCAAAATCAGTTGCTTCTTCATTTTTAAGATAGGCATCGAATTCAATTGTGGGGACAATGTCCGTTTTTTCAACAGAGAGAGAACCGCTCTTTAAAGATGCGTGTACAATCTTTACACTGTCTTCTTCAAAGCTGACCGCAACGGTCTTACTCAAGCAGGCTCTCCTTGTGAATCAATAATGATCATTTTAACACAATTG
>PIVU01000443.1 GCA_003354025.1 Nitrospirota bacterium | reverse complement strand
AGAACTTCAAGTGGCTTTAGAACACCTCATTATGAAGTTCGTGCTGGTAATGGCTTATCAAAACAATTCTTTACACCCGATAGATTAAATTTCACCGCAAATCTCAAACAAACTCCATTAATTAATAAAATATATTAAAATTTTTTATATTAGTAATATATAAATGGGGATTACATTATTTCAAGATTTTAAAAATATTGAAACAGAAACAATTAAAATAAGTGATAAATTAGAATGTAAAAATGTAAAAATAAATAATGATAATAATTATTTAGAAGTTTTAAATAATCAAGGTAAAAAAGTTTTTTGGATTGATGAAAATGGCGCTAATATAAAACAATTAGAAACAATTACAGAACTAAACGATGTAGTAGGCTTTCCATCTATTAAAGATGGTTTATTAATTGGTAAAGATAATCAATTAGAATTTACAAAAGATTTAGAAATAACTAATTTAAAAGTAGATAGTGGTTTAATAAATACAATTGAAACAAAAAAAATAACAGCAGATGTAGCAAACACAACTACAATTAATTCTAATTCTGTGTTATGTAAAGTAGCAAATGCTGATAAATTAATATCTAACGAAGCAAAAATAACTAATTTAAATACTGATGAATTAACTGCTAAATTAATAAAAGCAGATGATTTAAAATGTGAAAATTTAGATTGTGATAATTTTAAACCAACAGATATAGAAACAGATAATTTATTATCTAAACACATTAATGCTGAAGAATTAAATGCAGGTTCATTACAAGCGAGAGAAGCTGGAATATCAAATTTAGAAACTCAAAATATTTTAACTCAAAGAGCAGATATAATTGAAACTGCAAATATTAAAGTTTTAAATAATGAAGATGCAATTATAAATGATTTAAAAGTATGTAATGCACACATAGATAATTTAAAATATAATAAGATGATAAAAAATATTACATCACACGGCTCATTAGAAGAACCATTAATTTTAAATGTTGTAGATACAAAATTTTTAGATGTTAATAATGAAACTGGTTCTCTCAAAATTTTTAATAAAATTATAAATAAAACACCACAAAATAAAATAGAACTTACAAATCTCCCTGAAGGTGATTATATTGTTAATACTATATGTCATAATCAATTTATTAATGTGCGTTATAACTTATGTAAAGTAGATGGAAAGACATATTTATTTGCTCGTTTTAATGAAAATCCATCTAATTTAATTGTTGAAATCATATTAGAGCGTGTTTAAAAAAATATAAAATTATTTATAGATTTTTTATAAATAATTTTATAAATTTGGAGAGAACGAGTTAAATAAAAAAAAATTGAAATAGATTTTAATTTTAGTTATGAGAGATATTAATAAAAGTTACAAATGAATACTGAATGCGACATCTGCTATAACACAACTATTATTATCCCGTGTGGAGCTAATAATAATTGTAAAGCTATGGTTTGTAAAGATTGTTTTTGGAAGTGTGATAATGAAAGTGATTTTACTTGTGTATTCTGTAAATGCGTTGATGAGAGAAAGACCATATCAGGATATGTTGATTACATTTGTAATGA
>PIVU01000442.1 GCA_003354025.1 Nitrospirota bacterium | reverse complement strand
CAGAAGCGGGTCGCAAAGGGGCTGAACATGTCACCAGCCGAAATTCACAGCATCGTGACATTCTATTCATTCTTCACAATGAAACCCCGTGGAGACCATAATATCAGGATATGCCTCGGTACTGCCTGTTACGTTAAGAGAGTTGAAGATGTCCTTAAGAAAATCCAGGCTGAATTAAAGATAGATGTGGGTGATGTAACTGAAGACAAGAAATTCTCTCTCGAAGCAGTTCGTTGCCTCGGTGCGTGCGGGCTGGCCCCGGTCATCGTTGTAGACGAAGAAACATACGGAGCAATGACGCCCAAGAAAGTACCGAAAGTGCTTGAAGAGTATGCATCTAATTAAGGGAGGCACAAATGGCTAAATTAACAATTGCCGATCTCAAGAAAATAAAAGAAAGACAGCAGGCAACATTTAATTTAAGAGAGGGCAGTCACAGAGCAAAGGTTACAGTCCATATGGGAACTTGCGGAATTGCAGCCGGAGCCCGTGATATCATGTCAGCGCTATTGGATGAAATAGCCGAAGCCAAAGTCGAGGACGTTATTTCTACAACGTCAGGCTGCGCAGGACTTTGTGCTAAAGAGCCCATGATGACAGTAGAAGTAGCAGACAAAACCCCTGTTAAATACGGCGATGTTACCGTTGACAAGCTAAAGGAAATATTCAAGGAGCATGTTATTGGAGGTAATCCTATTGAAAAATATGCTCTTGTTATGGGAAGTGAAACAACATATTAAAAAAAGGATTCCAGGGGTCAAGGGGCCAAGGGGTCAGGTAAAATAAATCACTTGAATCCTTGAACCCTTGAATCCTCGAACCCTATTTGTTTAGGAGCTATTATGGAAAAATATCGTGCCAATTTGTTGATGTGTGCGGGAACCGGCTGTGTTGCAAGCGGGACCCCTAAAGTTCAAGCTGCGTTACAGGCGGAGCTGGAAAAGCAGGGCCTCGCCGAAGAAGTAAAGATTGTTCTTACAGGATGTAACGGGTTCTGTGCGGAAGGTCCGGTTATGCTCGTATATCCTGAAGAGATTTTTTATCAGAAGCTGACTGTTGAAGAAATCCCCAAGCTTGTTGAAGAACACTTCATTAAAGGCCGTCATTATGAAAAGCTGATGTTTAAAGACGCGGAGAAGAGGTCAGCGATTCCAGTAATGAATGACATCCCCTTCTTTAAGCACCAGGTGCTAAGGGTCCTCAGAAACAAAGGACTGCTCGACCCCGATAATATTGACGAATACATTGCAAGAGACGGATACGTGGCTGCAGGCATGGCCTTAACCGAAATGAAACCGGAAGATATTATCAAGACGGTAAAAGATGCCGGTCTCAGAGGCCGCGGTGGAGCAGGTTTCCCTACAGGATTAAAATGGGAGTTTGCATCAAAATCAGTAGCCGACCAGAAGTTCATGCTCTGCAATGGTGACGAAGGTGACCCCGGAGCATTCATGGACAGGTCTGTTATGGAAGCTGACCCACATTCCGTGCTTGAAGGAATGCTCATCGGCGCAAGAGCCATTGGATCCAGCCATGGAGTTATTTATGTCAGGGCAGAGTA
>PIVU01000027.1 GCA_003354025.1 Nitrospirota bacterium | reverse complement strand
GCTTTATAGGACCTTTTAACAAGGACTGCTTCAGCTTCTTCACGAGGGAGTCCGACTGATGCAGTAATATCGAGCAGAGCGGGAATTTTAGCGATGTTTATCCCGTCTGCAAAATAGGCTTTGAAGGCTGCGTGATGAAATGGATCTCCCTTACCATTGCTTTCAGCCCATGTTCCCAGTTCCTGGGCAAGGCGGCTATTAAATGTCTTTGCCCTATCACTGAAAGGCAGTCCAGCATTATCCGCTGCTTTTCTTACACTGTCTTTCATAGCCTTCAGATTTTCAGCGCTGATATTAGAAAAGAGATGTTCAATGAGTGTTCCATCTTCAGGCGTTTCGGGGTGCAGGGGAAAGGCCCTCCAGCGGACATCGATTTCAAATTCCTTTTTCAGTCTTTCAATACGCCCGGTAATGAAATAGCACCAGGGTCAGATATAGTCGGAATATATTTCAAGTAAAGTATCCATATGATCATTATAAAATATCAATGAGGAATAGGCTAGATGGGGCTCTGCCTTATAAGTTGTAGAATCAACCTTTTTTACGGGGCGCTCCAGTCTTACGACATGTTGACGAGGAATGATTCTTCCTCTTTCCACTCTTGCACGATCCACGACAGGACGAACAACGCGTATCACCGCACCATTGACAGACAAAGCATTCCGGGCACGGATGCTTTTTGGATGCATTATCCGCTTTTGGAGGAACGTAGATAAGTCCAACCATACCAGGTATTCGTTCGTAGGGCATAACCAACTCTTAACATTAAATTATGCTGATTAAAATCATATTGCTATGACATAAGTCATAAATGAACGGAAATTGACGAGTGACGAAGTAAAAGATGAACTGAGCAACGATCTTATTTACTTCCTTCATATTCCCTTCAAAACTTGCTGGTACTGTATTTATAGGATTTAAATAAATTCCGGTTTATTTTAATTGTGGAAGGGAAGATTGTTATGAAAAAGATATTAATGATAAGTCTGATAATTATAATGTTGGCAGCGGTTTATGGATATACAATGATGAGGGGCGGCATGATGGGGATGATGCATGGAGCAAGAGGTGGTGATGTTCAAGTGGACCTTTCGGGCCCCCGGCCTCCCGAGAATGAGCGGACAATATCAGCCGGTCGCTGGGTTTATGAACGGCGATGCGCAGTATGCCATGGGGTCAAAGGTGATGGAAATGGTCCAAGGGCGAATGAGCTTTACTCCAGGCCGAGGGATTTTACAAGAGGTCTATACAAATTTCGTTCTACGCCAACGGGTTCATTGCCGGCTGATGAAGATATTTACTTGTCCATCAGCCGCGGTATCAAAGGCACGGGCATGATGCCATGGAACAGACTGCGCAAGGATGATAGATGGGCGGTTACTTATTACCTTAAGACTTTCTCGGAACGGTTTGAGGAAGAAGATGTTGATCCTTCGATTGTGGTGCCTGACCTGAATATAACCGGGTCGGAAATGATCAGCAGCGGGCGGGAGATTTATGAGAAGGCCAAGTGCTGGGAATGCCACGGCAGACAGGGGAATGGTGACGGCCCCAAGGCTGCTGAACTTAAAGATAACTGGGGAGACTTAATCCCGCCCAGGAAATTTAGCTACGAATCTTTTAAGCGAGGTTCAGAGATGAATGATATTTTCCTGACTGTGGCTACTGGTCTTGACGGTACCCCGATGGCTTCATACGGCGATGGAATGCCCTATGAAGATATAGCTGCAATGGCCGCCTATGTGAATTTTCTTGCAAAGCTGAATCCGTCCCCACAATCGGGTATGATGGGCATGACATCCGATGAACACACCGGCATGATGATCAGCAACGGCATGCATGGCGGTATGATGAGACAGGGAATGATGAAGTGAGAATTTCGAACATGATGCTCGAGAAAAAAGAGGGAAGTTTGTATATTATTGGTACACTATGAGTTCTCTGCCCGGATAGATAATTCCCCGGGAGTTTACGTTATTCCAACGCATTAGAGAATCCAGCGATACATCAAACCTGTCGGCTATTAACGATAGATTGTCTCCCTTTTTAACCGTATAGATACGAATTCGATTTTCTTCTTCCCACTCGGTGACAAGCTGAGTATAACGGGCCTGAAATTCATCTGATGAACCCTTTGGAATAGCAAGGGTATGCTCGCCTTTGGACAGGAACTGGCTGCGAAGCTCCGGATTGAGGTCCCTTATCCGCTTGTAATAGGTGAAAGCAGACTTCGCCACCAGCTGCAGAGGGGTTTGGATGGAGTTAGTCACTGTTACTTTATCAAATTCCACGGGAGGGTATAGATCATCTTCCTGTACATGAAACCCGTACCGGCCCGGATCGGATAATACCATCTTGGCAGCTATTATTCTAAAAAGATATCGTTGTGTTTCCAGCGGAAGATGCAGGAGGTAATAGTCATTAACTTCCTGGGCTTCCATTGCCTTGCGTAATCTGTCTTCCCCATAATTGTATGCAGCGCCTGCCAGGCTCCAGGAACCAAACATCTCATACAACTCTTTAAGATATATGCTGGCAGCTTTGGTAGAAGAAAAAATATTGCGACGATCATCCTTGTCTCTGTTGATGGTCAGTCCGAATTGGCGGCCCGTACCTTTTATAAACTGCCAGAATCCTGTTGCCCCTTTTGAGGACCCGATATGAGCTAGCAGGGCACTTTCAATAACTGGTAAGTATTTCAAATCATCGGGCAGACCTTCTTCTCTCAAGGTTTTTTCAATTACTGGCATATACCTGCCGGACCGCTTGATCCAGAGGATAACCTGGGCCCTGTCCCATAAGGTAAGAAGTAACTCCTTTTCGAGCCGCTCACGCACCTCCTGGTTATGTAAGGGAACCTCTTCACCGCAAAAGAATAATGAGTCTTCAATCCGAAGGGCAGGAATCAGGGCCGGCAAAGCTGCTAACTCATTAATAGGCTTTACCGGGGCGAGTACTGGCTCCTCTTCGCCATGAGCAACTGCTGTAATTAAACATAAGCATAGAATAAGCCAGAACCTCATTTAGTAATCTCCCATACTGTATTGTCCAATCTATTTATCAATTTCATTGTGCTTTATTAGAATATAATACAGAAGAAACCCATTCAAGCTATTTTAGTTTTTCAGTGATTGAAGGGGAGCAGGAATCCGGCCGCCTCTTTTTATAAAGGTATCTGCCGATACCTGGCTCACCGGCATAATCGGGGCTTTGCCCAGGAGTCCGCCAAAATGAACAAACTCTCCAATCTTTTTATTGGGAGCAGGGATTATTCTTACAGCAGTTGTTTTATTATTGGCACAGCCGATAGCCATTTCATCGGCTATAATTGCAGCCAGTGTCTCGGAGCTTGTATCACCCGGAATAGCTATCATATCAAGACCCACAGAGCATACGCTTGTCATTGCCTCAAGCTTTTCCAAAGTGATTGCGCCTGCCTTTGCTGCTTCGATCATGGATGCATCTTCACTTACCGGTATAAATGCACCGGAAAGGCCTCCAACCGACGACGAGGCAAAAAGTCCGCCTTTTTTTACGGCATCGTTTAACATCATCAGCGCCGCTGTTGAGCCCGGTGCACCCGGCATGGCAAGCCCCATGGTCTCCAGAATCTGACCAACAGAGTCTCCTTCTGCAGGTGTGGGAGCAAGTGAGAGGTCCAGATTTCCAAAGGCAACTCCAAGATGTGCCGCTAATTTCTTGCCGACCAGTTCACCGGCACGGGTAATCTTAAATGCACACTTTTTAATTGTCTCAGCGACCTCTCCCATGTCAGCTTCAGGGCCAAGTTTCTCAAGAGCACGACGGACTGCTCCGGGGCCGCTTACACCGACCAGTATGGAACTTTCAGACTCTCCTGCTCCATAGAATCCTCCGGCCATGAAGGGATTGTCTTCAACAGGATTGCAAAAAAGCACCAGTTTTGCGCAGCCGATTCCATCTCTGTCAGCTGTACGCTCAGCAGTATCTTTTATCACCTTACTCATCGTGTAGCAGCCATCCATGTTTATACCGGCTTTGGTTGTCGCGAGAATAACAGAGGCACAAAAACGATCGGTTGTTGAGAGAACTTCCGGCATGGCTTCAATCATGGCTTTATCAATTGATGTTACACCCTTTTGAATCATAGCGGTGTAACCTCCGACGAAGTCAACACCAATCTCAGCTGCTGCCTTGTCCACAGCTTGTGCAACCTCAATAAATGCGGACGGTTCCGCTATCGGAACGATCTGAGAGATTGGAGTGAGGCTGATTCTTTTGTTCACAATGGGGAGCCCGTATTCGTTGGCGATAAAATCAGCACCTTTACTTAAGTTTGCGGCCTTTGCCAATATTTTATTGCGGACCTTAAGGGCACAGGCAGCCGGGTCAGGGTCTGAGCAGTCAAGAAGAGAGAGTCCAAGGGTAACCGTTCTTATATCAAGTTTATCTTCTGCGATCATTCCGATCGTTTCAAGGATTTCTTCACTGGAAAATTTCATTTTCTGTCCTAAACTCTATGCATGTATTGAAAGACTTCCGTATCCTGAACGGTAACTTCAAGTGACATGCCTTTAATTGAAGCTTTGATTTTATCAGTTATTTCCGGCAGGGAAAGGTCGGATTTTACCCTGTCTGCCAGCAGCGTCATGGCAAATATTTCGTCCCCCAGTATCTTCTGATTAATATCGATAATGTTAATACTGTTTTCAGCCATGGCAGTGGCTACTTTGGCAACGATTCCGATGTCATCTTTACCGATTACAGTAACAACAATGCATTTCTTATTCTTTCCCATCACCTGTCCTTTTATAGTTAGTTATAAAATCACATACATTAGGCAAAGCAGATCACAGTTGTGATAACTGCCGTTATTTTACATGATCTGAATGGATATAGGGTCAGTCCTTGACATAGGTAAATTGGATCTGGGAATATTTAGTGTGACGCTTGTCAAGGGCTGATCCGTTATCGGTTATACAATTATTCTGACGAATCAGAATATTAAGGATAAATATCATATACTATACAATTACATCGGAGGGATAAATCATCAAAAAGACAAACAATAAATTACGTGTATATGAAAACCTGGTTGACTTAATCAGCGATCCTGATAATCCTACCCCTCTTCTTGCAGTAAACGGAAGCATAAATCCAAAGGAAGACTATAAAATATATCTTAAACTTGAGAGGTTCAATCCATGCGGTTCGATAAAGGACAGGACGGCCTTAAACCTTTTGCAGGGGACTGAAATAAAAAAAGGTAAAAAAATAGTTGAACCATCTTCCGGAAACACTGGAATAGCCCTGGGGGCATTGGCGAACGCTATGGGGATTCCACTTGAAATAGCAGTTCCCTCAGGTGCTCCTGAAGAAAAGAAAGTGTTGCTTAGATTATTAGGCGTTAACCTTTGGGAAGCAGATGATGACTTATGTCCTTTATATCCAAATGAAGGAGCAAGGGGTCTTGTTAATGGGATTCTAGCAGGCAAAGGGGGTGAAGACTATGTAAGCCCGAATCAATATGAAAACCCGTTAAATGCAATGGCGCACTACAAGGCAACAGGGCCTGAAATATGGAAACAGACAGAAGGAAAAGTAGATTATTTCTTTGCCGGCTTTGGAACATGCGGAACGATCAGCGGGGTTGGGAAATACCTGAAAGAGCAGAATCCTGATATAAAAATAATCGGTGTTGAACCAAAATCTAGAAACCACAAGCTTGCAGGAATGAAGAAAATATCAAACCTTCCTGAAGAGCTTATCCCCAAGATATTGAACAGGGACGTGATCGATGAATTTATTGAAGTTGAAGATGATGAGGCATACCAGACAGCAATTGATCTGGCGAGGAAGACCGGAATCATGATGGGGCCAACAACCGGAGCGGTATTATTTGCAGCACTGAGGCATTCAAAGGAAAACCAGGGTTTGGCTGTAGTAATCGCGCCTGATGACGCATTCAAGTATGTCAGCCTGTTTGCGGATTATCTGAAGGATGAATGTTAGAAAGGTTGACTCTTATTTTTAGTAATTTCTTCCAGAACGATCTCTATTTGATTTAACGTAATATATCCTTTATCAAAAAGTATCTCACCAACTCTTTTCCTGGGTCTGAGTTCATCTGAAGGATCAGTAGATATCTGCTCTGCTAAAGCTTCTTCCAAATCGATGAACGTTATGAAACCATTTAGAATTGCAATCTCACCAAATCTAAGGGTATATTGGACTTCTGGATCTCTACTGTCATACATTTAAAAGCTCCCTCTATACATAATTATTCATCACTCGAGCTTTATTTTCAGGTATACAAATCACACATATATGCATGAAATGAAATTTCATGCTAATTGAGGAGTGCACTTCCTTCTTTCATTGCTCACCTCCAAGTTTAGGTTTTGTATTTTACCTAACCTTTCGGTTCGTCCGCTAAACCAGGGGAAGTGCACCTACACATTTTACTCCGTGGGATTAAACCTTGTTTCTTGCGTCATAACCACTGCATATGCAAGATACAAGACCTGACCTGCACACCGCCCAAGAAAGCCCCCCATTAGGGTAAAATACACCTGCAGTTAATAACCTCAACATTCAAAAGGAAATATATGTATCTCCCCACAACTAAAAAAGAGCTGCAAAAACTGGGCTGGGATAAAGCGGATATCATTATCTTAACGGGCGACACTTATATCGACAGTCCATTCAACGGTGCAGCCGTGGTAGGTAAATATCTTATGAAGCATGGTTTCAGGGTCGCTATTATAGCCCAGCCGGAAATTGATTCTGACAAAGACATTACCCGTCTTGGCGAACCTGCTCTTTTCTGGGGAGTAACAGGCGGCAGTGTTGACTCCATGGTGGCCAACTATACGGCATCCAAAAAATGGAGAAAGCAGGACGATTACACCCCGGGTCTTGAGAACAACCGGCGTCCTGACCGTGCAGTCATTGCTTATTCAAACCTGATACGCAGGTATTATAAGGGCACCCGCCCCATAGTCCTTGGCGGTATCGAGGCCAGCCTGAGGCGCATTGCGCATTACGACTTCTGGTCAGACAAGATAAGAAAGTCGATCCTTTTTGATTCAAAGGCCGAGTATCTTGTCTACGGAATGGCTGAAAGAACTGTGCTGGAGCTTGCCCGCTGTCTCCGAAGCGAAAGGGACCCTTTCGGCATACGCGGGATATGCTATATATCGAAGGAGAAAAAAACCGGCGTACTGGAGCTTCCGGGCTTTGAACAGGTAAGCAAAGACAGAAAAGCTTTCACAACCATGTTTCGTGATTATTACGCTAACAGCGACCCTGAAAGTGCTTGGCCGCTTATACAGCAGTATGGCGACAGGTACCTTGTTCAAAACCCTCCTGCCGCAGTCCCGGACACGAGCGGGCTGGATGAAGTTTATGACATTGAGTACGAGAGAGGCGTCCATCCATTTTATGCAAAAATGGGGAAGGTCAAGGCACTGGAGACAATAGGGTTTTCGATTACGACACACAGAGGATGCATTGGTGAATGCAACTATTGCTCTATCACTGTACACCAGGGAAGACAGGTTGTATCGCGGAGTGAGAACTCAATTCTTGCAGAAGCCCGGGCTATAGCGAAGATGAAGCAGTTCAAGGGGCATATATCCGATGCGGGCGGCCCTACGGCAAATATGTACGGACTAAAATGCGGCAACGTTAAAGTAAAGGGCCATTGTAAAAAAAGGCGCTGCCTCTTTCCACAAATCTGCCCTAATCTACAGACAGCACATAAAGAACAGGCGCAGCTCTTACAGAAAATAAGCAGGCTGTCCGGTATAAAGAAAGTCTATCTCGCTTCCGGAATCAGGCACGACCTCATATTGCACGATAAGAAACACGGCCCCTCATATCTGAGGCAGGTTGTGGAGAACCATGTTTCCGGACAGCTGAAGACCGCGCCTGAACATACGGAAGACAAAGTATTAAAGCTGATGGGCAAGCCCGGCATGGAGTGCCTGATGGAATTTAAAGACCTCTTTTATCAAATGACAAAAAGAGCGGGCAAGAAGCAGTATCTTACCTACTACATCATAGCTGCCCATCCCGGCTGCACTGAAAAAGACATGCAGAAAATGAAGGACAGCATGAGCAGAGAGCTTAATATCAATTCCGAGCAGGTACAGATATTCATACCATTGCCGTCAACATGGTCATCGGTGATGTATTACACGGAGCAGGATCCTTTTACAGGGAATGAAATGTTTGTAGAAAAAAAGGGAGCTGCACGGGATCGTCAGAAGAAGATAGCGGTTAGTGAGGAGCGTGGAAGTTCACGTGTGTATTCAAGGGAAGGGCGCGGGAAAAGCCGGCAGGGTAGGCGCCGCTAACAATCTCCAATAATCACTCAACTATCAATTACGAATTACTAGAACGGATTGTTTTGAAAGAGGAATGTCTAACATTGAATGAAAGACAGAAATTCATTGCCGTGTTCATGCAGAGTTTACAGGTAATGTGCTTTGATGTATATTTAAAAAAATGATTAATTAATGAGTTCATGAATAGTCCGGGAAACTGGAGGATGCTGTGAAAAATAGTTGAAAAATATTATGACGTGATTTGCTATTATATATTTGCAAACCGATTAAGGAGAACAGATTGGGTAAGAAACGAAAAGGACAAAAACAATCTCAGGAGAAGCCGCTTCCGGTTAAGGAGACTGAAACCCGGGAAAAGCCTGAAGGACGTAGGAAGAAGAAACGGCAGCAGATGCTGAAGCAGCGCGAACTGCCGAATCGTCCCCTGATTGCATTAGCTGGAGCTGGGATGCTGCTGACAGCTTACCTGGTTTTTACATCCTGGATGGGTGAAGCTCCTCTTTTCTGCAATGAGGGGAGCACATGTGATATTGTCCAGCGAAGCCGATGGGGCACTTTTCTGGGTTTGCCAGTCGCGTTCTGGGGTTTACTGACTTACGCTGCTTTGTTCTTTATCGGATTGAGGGTACGTAATACGGGTACGCACTGGAAATCGGCCTGGACAGTTTCCCTGCTTGGCCTTGGCTACAGTGTCTATCTTAACTCCATTTCGCTGTTTGTGATTGAGGCCATGTGTGCATACTGCCTTGCTTCTCTTTCGATAATGGCAGGCATTTTTATCTTCATGACTATAAAGCGTCCTGACGGGCTTCCTGATTTTAAATTTAAAACCTGGGCGATGGAGGCGGCCATAGTGTTACTTGTGCTTGTAGGCGGAATGCATATGCACTATAGCGGAGTGTTTGACGCAGCAGCCGGACCTGAAGATCCATATCTGAAGGGACTTGCTGAACACCTTACCTCTGAGAAGGCAGTTATGTACGGGGCATTCTGGTGACCGGCATGCGTGGAACAGAAGGATCTGTTCGAGTCATCAGTCGACCGGGTACCCTATGTGGAGTGCTCTCCCCGCGGACGCTCCGGACCGAAGGCACCTGCCTGCATTAAGAATAAAATCAAATCCTATCCAACATGGTTTATTAGTGGGCAAAGACATACTGGTGTACTCAGTCCCGAACGCCTTGCCGCGCTTTCTGGCTACATCGGCAGCCAATGACAGTAAAGTACAATCATTAATATAAGAGGACTGCCATGAGTGATCATGCAAATAGTAACATCCATTCAAGTAGTTGACCTTCATCAGACGGCAACGGTGTGTGCCGAACAAATCAATCGGAATCCGGCTCTCTTCAGCCGGAAGCAAATTCCTCAGCCAACGTACAGGAAATCAGAAATGTAATACGGAAAAAGTATGCGGAAGTTGCTGTTTCATCCAAAGATAAGTTCGAATATCCTGTAGGCAAGGATGGAGCATTTGCTCTTGGGTATGATCCTGATATTATAAATTCAGCCGGTTCCGGTTTTCTTGAGTCTTTTTGTGGTGTCGGCAATCCATTCTCTCTGGGTGAATTTAATGATGGAAGTGTGGTGTTGGATGTCGGCAGCGGAGCTGGATTTGACCTGTATATTGCAAGTAGATTAGTTGGTGCAGGCGGTTCTGTTTGCGGTATAGATTTAACTGAAAAGATGGTCAAACTCGCAAGATATAATCTTGCTCAGGCAGGTGTTGATAACGCTGAGATCAGGAAGGTTGATTCGGAAACGATACCTTATAGTGATAACTATTTTGATATAGTAATCTCTAACGGTGTTATCAATCTTTCTCCAGCCAAGGAAACATTGTTTAGAGAAATATATCGTGTATTAAAACCGGGCGGCAAATTTCAGTTTGCAGATATTGTATTAGAAAAGGAATTGCCTGCTGCAATGGCAGGGAGTCTTGAGGCCTGGTCTCAGTGAATCGGGGGAGCGGTCCCTGTATGGGACCAAGTCAGGCTGATTGTAGAAGCAGGTTTTCTTGATGTTGCCTATGTCGGTCCTACTGCATTCCGCACATCTCAATATACTGTGGGTGCATTGTTCAGGGCTGTTAAGTCAAACATATCTTAAGTTTTTATATAATGTTTGAAGACAGAGCTTACATTTTAAAAGGTGGTTTTTTATAAAGAGGGCCCATCGCTTTTCGGCAAAGTAAAAATAAACGTCGCTCCCTTATCCCTGACGCTCTCTACCCATATTCTTCCCCCATGATGTTCAATAATCTTCTGGCATACTTCCCGTCTCTTTTAGGCATCATTACATCCAGTAGTATCAGGTCAGGTAATTGTTCCCTCACAGACTGTAATGCTTCATCTATATTAGTACAGAGAGAAAGTCGTGACTATTATTGAACTTAACTCTTGAAACAGGTATTACATCTATTACAAGGGGAAAGCCCCTATGTGAAATTCAACAGGTATGGTGATTTCACACACATATATATCCTCAATTAGTCTGGATTAGTTATTCACTACACCACAACTCACTGTTTTTTAAAGAACAATTTAAAGTGATCATTGCTGGCATAATCATTGCAGTATTAAAATCATAAATAGTTCAATAATTATTTAAAAGATTTCACGAACATGTAAAGACCGTCAACACTTCTAAAGAGGGGAGTATATTATGAATACAATTTTCAGTATTCCTAAAAATCTTTTCCTGTTAATGTTTGTTTTGTTTACATTAGTGTTAAGTGGCTGTACGAGCAAGTCAACCTATCCTGATGTTAATAATCTGGCTGACGATATGGTGTCTCTCATGCAAAAAACAAATGTTGACTTCGGCAAGAACCAGCAGAAGTTGTCCGATTATTACAAGCTCATAAGCTTTGAAGGTACAAATAGAACTGAAGTAGGTGAGCGTATATATAGAATAGAATTTAAGGGTGAAGTGGAACTGATAGAGACAATTTACAATTACGGCAAGAATGGCTACAGGCGTTACTTTATGCCGAGCAGATTAAGAGGCGCAGTCCAAAAAGGACAGGTGAATAAAGGGACTGTAATTGTTTTTACAGGAAGTGCCGATTATGAGCTTACTGAAAACGGATGGAGCAATGAAAAGAAGTCTCTTCTGATTAAGAGCAGGCTTGCCAGAAAAACCTAAACTTACATACGTGTCCGTTTCCATGGCGCATGCTTGCCGGTCATGGAAAGCGGGCACGTTTCCTTTTTAAATATGTAGGGGCGACCCGGTGGGTCGCCCTTTTTGCGTTGCATTATGCTGTCTCTGTTGAACTCATTAAGATTTGTTAATCATCAACAAGGGCGACCGGCTGGTTCCCCATGCACGTTAACAATATGAAGAGGCAGTGTTTACATCCCCTTTAATCTGAAAGGACTTATATTATATACTTAATAAGATATGATAACGCCCGGAAGAAAGTATATTGTATATGCTGCTGTTGCCCTGGTTCTCTTTGGCTGCTCTACCATTAAGACTTCCTACAGAATAACAAAAGGGGTCGTCAAAGGGACTATATGGACTGTCAAGGGTGCTTATGAACTCACTGCAGGTACATCAAAGCTTGTTTACCGCGTAGGTAAATTTACTTTTCATGTTGTAAGGGCCCCCCTTCACTGGCCCCTCATGAATGAGGATATAGAGACCATTGACGCTCTCCCGGTTAAGGAAGCAATTCGACGTGGCAAGGTAAAGAATTCACCTTATACTGTTAAGGGCAAGAGGTATTATCCTATGTCAGTCGCTCAGTCGAAAAAATACAAAGCAAATGGCATCGCATCATGGTACGGACACGAGACATTAAGGCAGAAGGGCGGACACATGACTGCTAATGGTGAAAAATTCAGTCCTTATGCACTTACAGCTGCGCATAAACATCTTCCACTGCCAACGAATGTTCTTGTAACTAACCTCAGTAATAACCGATCCATAGTAGTCAGGGTAAATGACCGTGGGCCTTTCCCCAGTGTTCATAATTCGAAGTCTGGCAGAAGAATCATAGACCTCAGCATGGCTGCGGCAAAAAGGCTGGGGTTTTATAAAAATGGGACGGCAAGAGTCAGGGTTGAGGTCATTAGTTAAATGGCGGTAGTTCACCGTATTTAATATAGTTCATGGAACATACTTCGCTTAAATATCTGTTGCGGTTAATTTCTTGCCCTTGCATATAGGGCTTTAAGTAATTTGCTGTATGATCGATCATCTTTTCGTAAATGGCCATGTCTGAAAAATATGAGGGGAAGTCAACAATATGGTTTTTTAAAAGCAGGTACAGTTCCCGACTGTTGAAATCCAGAAAGTTATAATTGCTGAATGTAGCGATAATTTTACCTTCGAAATTCTCCCATAGTTTAACAAACTCCCTCATGTGAGACTCAGGGAGATGATCAATGTCTTTAAAGACTACAAAGTCATAAAATGAAAAGTCCTCGAGATAGAGCTCATCATGTGAAATGTTGCTGCACGGAATAATACAATATATCTTTGAATTCAGTCCAAATTCACCTGAAATCATCAGTTTGTTTAATATGAAATGAGTATATGCCTCATCTTCATACCTTATGGCCATTCTCTTTATGCTTTTTATTGAAGTAAAACTTTCAAAAGATTTTATGAAATATTTAAAGTGAATGCTTTTGGGTAAGTAGCCCTTGAGCTTCATTGATGAATGAGGCAGTGTAACTTTTGCTATATTCCCTTTCAGTCCGAGGCTTTTTAATACATGGTTTGTTTCATTGATCCGTTCATTGAGAAATACCATGACTTCTCTTTCATCCATTCCGGTCCTGGTCAATTTCTTCATTAAGACTGCACCGCTTTCTTTGTCCTTGTCAATGATAAATGTAGTTGCGATCATTGTAAGGTATGCCAAAAAAGAATAGGTTAATTTTCGTTTGGTAAATGTGAATTTAATACTGCTGCTAATTGTGTTAAAGGGATTGAACAGCAGATGTGCAAGTATATATCCGTCATAAATGTCTTCAAACATTCCAGTCATTACTTCAAAGTGATGCTTGTTGACCAGAAGAAGGTCCTTCCCGAATTGTCTTCTTTCATAACACCTTGATATTTCCGAGTATACTCTCTGCGGTGATATATAGTAATCTTTTATGGCAGTTGAATCTTCGCTCCGGACATTCATGAGTATGTCAAGCCCTGTTGTTTCACTGGCCAGTAACAGACTGCCATGCCCCTCTTGATCATTGAAATTGAAAAAGTGCGTCAGGTGCTTGAATATTACTATTGTTAAGATGTGGTATGACTCATAGCTTGAGAAATTTGAAAGCGGAAATTCCAGCTCAGAAACTCTATTACGTATAAAGTCAGTTGATATTTTTATGACTGAATCAAGTCCTAATAATGCGATAGCAAAATCAGCGTCATGGATTTCAGTTCCTGAAGATGAAAAAGCGATGCGGGCCCTGTGTATTAAGGTTTCTTCAAGGTTAGCAGGTTCAGCAGCGCAAGGTTCCTGTCCCGTTGATTCATTGATTACATCAGATGATTTTTCATCATTAACTGAGGTGTCCCTGCAAACACTGCTTATTTCCTTAACATAGGATTTTAATTTTGTGACGTCAGTATCGGGATTCTCCAATTCCGCCATGAGATTAATGAATGAACTGAATATGTCTTTTCTTGTGTATGATGAGACTTCATGGGCCGTAACTATTTTCTTTGAACAGACCTCAGGCTCTTTAATTCTCTTTGTGAGTGATTTAACCAGGTGTTCAATATTGAATTTGTGCTCATAGCTTAACCCCATATAGTGATTGTCCTGCCAGACGATCTTTGCTGTTATGTTATGATCAACCATCGGAACATCCAGTGATGGCCCTGGAATGTCATTACTCGTCAACTTTCTGATCCTCATCCCGCTTCTGCTGATATCTATTATTGAGCCGATGTTTTTTACAGGGAATTCACTGACAATATAGCGGTTATCAGTTCTTCTATTGAGAAGAATATCAGTCAGGTTATTGCCCAGTTCATTCTCTGACGTGGAGTGATTAGAAGGTTCGATTGCGATCTCCTGAAGTATTGTGATAAGAAAACATAAAAAATTATAAACTTCCAGCGCCAAAAAGGGAAGAGTGAATTGATAGGATCTCCTGATAGGTCAGGCATATCATTAATAAAAATTGCTGGCGGTGTTGTTATAGAGTGATATAATATATGTGTAAAGTTAATGAGGGGTAATGGTCTGAGCGTCCGGGATTTACAGCCATTTGTAATTTTGGCAGACAGATTATGTAAGGCGAAAATTGCTTACGTATTTATGATAATCATCAGCTTTTGTAGGTAAATTGGACTATTGATGAAGAAATTAACCATATCAGACAGAATTGCACTGATTGTTTTTGGCGTGTTCGTAATAGCAGCACTTATTGTTATGCTGCTTGCTGATAATCACCTGAAAAATATCATTCATAAAAGTCAGGATGTTATGTATGCAGAAAGACTTGAAGCAATTCTCAGGACTCTGGATGCCAACGTTAAGAGGCTCAAGTCCACCGGAGAGATAGAAATATATGAAGAGAGCGTTAAGGAATCAGCCCTTAGTGCCTTGAGAGAAGCACATTACACTTCAACAGAGCAGAGAATCTATCCTTTTGTTATGAATTTAGAACGTGTGTTTTTAATGCACCCTAAATATGAACGTCATGACTTTTCCATAATGAGTGACATTCATATGAAGCAAGTGTTGGAAACGGGTAAGGTGGATTTTCAATATGCTCATGAAAATGAAGATAAAGACTGGATGCTTATAAGGAAATACGCTGAATGGGACTGGCTGGTCGGGTTTCACGTGCCGCTGGAAATCAGGTATGCTGACGTGAAGGAGTTTCGTAAAGGGTTTATTCAGGTTAGCATAATTACTATATTGCTGGTGCTTATCATTCTATCATTAATTATTAGGAGAGCAATGAAGCCAGTGCTAAAATTGACGGAAGCATCAGGCGCGATGGCAAGGGGTGACCTGGAGCATCCTATAGATACTGGCGGTGATGATGAAGTGGGGGTGCTTGCCAGCAGTTTTGCCCATATGCGCAACGAAATTAAAGTGACAATTGATGATCTTGCCAAAAAGAATGAGGAACTGCAGAGCGAGATTTCTGAAAGAAAAAAAGCTGAGGCGCTTCTGCTGGTAAAGCACATTGCCATTGAATCGTCAATTAATGCTATTGCACTTGCGGACCTCGATGCAAAAATAACGTACGTGAATCCGGCCTTTCTGAGGTTGTGGGGATATGAAAATGATAGTGAGGTTCTGAGCTTCCCTGCGGTCCAGTTCTGGCAGGATGAGGCAGAGGCAGGGCATGTTGTAGAGGCCCTCCGTGAGCACGGGGGCTGGATTGGTGAAATGGTAGCAAAGAGAAAAGACGGCTCATTTTTCGTTGCCCAGCTCTCGGCTAATCTGGTTACGGATGTGAATGGAAACCCATTATGTATGATGGCATCCTTTCTTGATATTACGGACCGCAAGCGCAGTGAAGGTGCTTTGCTCAATGTAGCTAAGGGAGTTTCCTCTACAGTGGGGCATGAATTTTTTAATTCTCTTGCGGAGCATCTTGCGAAAATACTGAAAGCCGACTACGCCTATATCGCTGAAATTATAGAGGATAAACCAAATACTGTCAGGACCCTTTCATTAATTGCTGACGGTAATTTTATAGATAATATTGAGGTCGATCTTAGTGGTACTCCCTGTGAAACAATAATGGCAAAAAAGAGTTTTTCCTATATCACAGAAATTCAGAAAAAGTTCCCCAACGCCTTTATGATGGCTAAGATGAATGTTGAGGGCTACGCAGGAATACCTCTTTCCGGAGCAAAGGGCGAAAATCTTGGTCTCCTTGCAGTTATGTACCGTGAACCTCCCGAGGATGCCACAATGGTCGAATCGATGCTTCAGATCTTTGCGGCCCGTGCATCTTCTGAGCTTCAGCGTAAGAATATAGAGGAAAAACTGAAGAAAAGCGAAGAGCGTTATCGTAATATTGCAGATAATGCCTACTTTGGAATTAGTACTTACGATGAGTCAGGCCAGTGTGTTGTTGCGAATCAGGCATTGGCTGATATGATAGGTGCTACTGTTGAACAGGTATATTCTCAGAATATCCATACAATAAAATCCTGGCGTAAATCGGGTATGCTGGATGCTGCAAAGCAGGCGCTTGAGATAGGCGAAAAAACCTCATTGACAGTTAATGTAGTGACTTCTTTTGGGAAAGATGTGTGGTTAGACTGCAACTTTGTCCCTTACTACGAGAGAGAAGAGAAATATCTTTTGTTTCTAGTTGAGGAAATTACTGAAAGGAAACATATGGAAGAAGAGCTGTTCAAGGGGCAAAAGCTTGAGTCAATCGGGGTACTTGCCGGAGGAATAGCCCATGATTTCAATAATCTCCTGACAGCTATAATGAATAATTTGCATCTGATAAAAATGCGTTCCAAATCTGGAGAGAAAATTCATGAGCGGGCCGCAGCTGCCGAAACAGCTTCGTTAAGGGCACAGTCATTAACACATCAGCTTCTCACTTTTTCCAAGGGGGGAGCTCCGATAAAGGGGCTGGTTGATATTGGGCCCCTGGTCCGGGAATCAACGTCACTTGCCCTTAGAGGCTCCAATGTCGGGTGCGAGTATCATATAGCTGACGATATTCGTCATGTTGAAGTGGATGCGGGACAGATAAATCAGGTAATAAACAACATTGTTATTAATGCTGACCAATCCATGCCCGATGGTGGAATAGTAAAAATAAATTGTGAGAACACTACCCTGCAAAAAGGGAATATTTATTCCCTTGCAGAAGGCGATTACATCAAGGTTTCTATTCGCGACCAGGGGATAGGCATTCCGGCTGACCATCTTGCCAGGATATTTGACCCTTATTTTACGACCAAACAAAAGGGGAATGGCCTGGGTCTTTCTACGACCTATTCTATTATAAAGAAACATGAGGGATACATTGGTATAGAATCGGAGTTAGGGGCTGGTTCGGTATTTACAATTTATCTCCCGGCTGCTAAAGAAATAATGTTAAGCAGTGAGGAGCCCTATGAAGGGTCTCTAACAGGTCAGGGTAAAATACTCATAATGGATGATGAAGAGTTAGTCAGAGATTCTCTGGGACAGATGTTGCTTGAAATCGGATATACTGTTGGGTTTGCAGTTGACGGCAGAGAAGCGGTGGAGAGTTACAGGGCCGCAATGGAATCAGGAAACCCTTATGATGTTGTTATTATGGACCTTACCATACCCGGCGGAATGGGAGGGCAGGAAGCTGTCCGGGAACTTGTTAAGATTGACCCCGGAGTTAAAGCAATTGTTTCCAGTGGCTACTCCTATGATCCTGTAATGGCAAACTACACAGACTATGGCTTTAAGGCAGTGCTGTTGAAACCATATAGTGATATGTACGAGTTAAACAGAATTATAAATGAAGTAATCGGTGATATGGATTGACTGTAATATATCGTCATATCCAAAATGTCTGTACTAAAGAGTGAATAGCTCAAACTGAATTAGATTTTATTACGATCATTTTTTCATGACACATGTCATGCATGGAATACCCAATGCCTCCTGTACCGAGCCCTGACATGCCGGCTCCTCCAAAAGGCATCCAGTCAACACGAAATGCGGTATGTTCGTTAATCATGACGGCTTTACCTTTCAGGCGTTTGGCACAATCCAGCGCTATGTTAAGGTTTTCAGTATAAACTGAAGCCTGAAAATTAAATGGCAGGCTGTTCGCGGATTCAATAGCATCAAGATAATTATCATATTCATATAGACAGACAACGGGTCCAAAGATTTCCTCTGTTGATACTCTTGATTTATCCGATGGGTTAAATAGAATTGTCGGCTCATAACATGTATCAGATATTTTTCTGCCTCCGCATAGAAGGACAGCTCCCTCATTAACAGCTTCTGTTACCCAACTCTCTACCCTGCTTACTTCCCCTGGTTTTATAAGAGGGCCGACTTCAGTCGACAAATCCAGAGGGTCTCCGACCTTGAGGGCTTTTACCATTTCGGTCATTTTGACCTTCATTTCAGGCATTATGTCTTTATGGACAAACAGGCGCTGGACTGAAACGCAGACCTGTCCGGCATGATAATAACCACCCTTCACAATACCGGGCAGGATACTATCGATGTTCACGTCGGGCTCCACGATTACCGGCGCCGCCCCTCCGTGCTCCAGCGCGCAGTTGACTCCCGGGGCAAGGTTTTTCCTGAGGTTCCAGCCTACTTTTGCCGAGCCAATAAAGGAAACAAATGCTATGCGGCTGTCTGATGCGAGTAGTGAAGAAGCTTCTCTTTCACATACAACGGCCCTGCACCAATCTTCGGGTAATCCTGCTTTATAGAGCAGATCAACAACTGAGAAACATGACAGTGCAGTTGCAGCAGCAGGTTTTATGATAACCGGGCATCCAACTGCTACTGCAGGAACAACCTGATGAATAATCAGGTTGACAGGATGGTTAAAGGCGCTTATTGCAACAACAACACCGGCAGGTTCCTGCATGGTATAAGCAATATGGTTAACAGAGCTCTCAGTCAGTTCCATTGGAACTTCTGTCCCCCTCATTTGACCAAGTTCCTGTATGGCTATCTCAACGCCGTTTACAGCCCGCTTTACTTCTACTATTGAATCAACAAGAGGCTTGCCTCCCTCTTCGGCGGCCTGCCTGGCAAGGTTGTCCAGGTTTTCTGAAAGCAGCTCCCTGAAACGGCCCAGTATTTTTATTCTTTCATGTTTTGGGAGACCTTTGGATCTGTCATGAAAAAGGGAATATGATGTGTCGAGTATACTGTCGAGTTTCCCCCATGATGTTAAAGGTATTTCGTTAATAAGATGATTGTCATAGGGTGCAGTTACTTTTAATGTCGAATCCGGCATGTCATACCTCCCATAGAATTTATACATACTATAATAACGCAAAACAGATATGGAAGTAAGAAAGTATGACCGATCAATTGGTCTTACGATCTTTAGTACTTACAATCTCTTTATTCTAGTATATACCGATGTCGAGGTATGATCTTGCTATTTTATTTATTGCAATTACAAAGGCTGCGGTCCGGAAATCTTTAACTTTTTTGTTTGAATGCAGGATACGGTACATTTCCTGAAAGGCTGATCTCATTGAATCATCCAGCCCGGAACGGACGAGGTCTATTTCATCAACACCATGAGTGAGCATAGCTTTTGTTTGTTCTGGTAAATTGAAATCTTCATGTTTAGAGAGAAGGTCTGTTATTCTTTCATTTTGCAGTTGTTCATATCGCCGCTGCATCCGGCCGAACCTTATATGTGAAAGATTTCTGATCCATTCGAAATAAGAGACAATAACGCCGCCCGCATTCACATATACATCCGGTAAAATGGTTATTCCTCTTTTACGAAGGATTCTGTCGGCATCATATGTGACCGGTCCGTTTGCAGCTTCAGCCAGCATTTTTGCCTTAATATTGTTTGCATTCTTAACTGTGATCTGTCCTTCCATCGCAGCCGGTATGAGTATATCGCACTCCAGTTCAAGACCGGTTTCCTTTTTCTTGCTGTAAGATGCATCCGGGAATCCCTTTACGGATTTATTTTCAGTTAGATATTGACGAAGATCTTCAATAGCAATCCCATGGTCATTAATAAGTACTCCGTCATGTTCGATTACAGCAACTATCTTTGCCCCGTCATCCTCGGATAAATATTTTGCAGCATAATAACCGACATTTCCCAGCCCCTGAATAACGATCCGTTTGCCATCCAGCCCGCCGGACATTTTTGCGGCCTTTACCGCATCTTTATGTCTAAAAAACTCCTGCAGGGCGTATTCTACTCCCCTGCCGGTAGCTTCTTTTCTTCCATGTATCCCACCATGATGCACCGGCTTGCCCGTGACGCATGCTACATGGTTAATGTCATCTGGAAAAAGGTGCTTGTATGTGTCTGCCATCCATGCCATTTCACGTTCACCTGTTCCCATGTCAGGTGCGGGAACGTTTGTCGCAGGGCATAAAAAACCTTTCCGTGCAAGTTCGAGCGTGAACCTCCTTGTTATCATTTGAAGTTCATCGCGATCATATTTGGATGGATCAATCAGCAACCCTCCTTTTGATCCACCGAATGGAACATCAACTATGGCGCATTTGTACGTCATGAGTGCGGCCATTGCTTCAATTTCATCCTGGTTAACTATCGATGCATAACGAATACCACCCTTGGACGGCAGCCTGTGTGTACTGTGGGTGGCGCGCCATCCTGTGAAGACCTGTACGCAGCCGCGGATTTTCACCGGGAATTTTACCTGTATTAATGAGTTGCATGCCTTGATGGCTGCAGCTGTACAGGCATCAAGTTCAATGGCCTTTATGGCACGATCAGCCATCCGGTCAACACTTTGACTGAATGAGAGAGGTTTGATTATTTTGCTTGACATAGTGTCATTAACTGCCTTTCACTTGTTAGTGCTCCTATATTATATTTCGGTATAAAAAGGGAATTTCTTTATTTCAATACTCGTAACTTCTCAGGTCTCCCCCTTAGGCAAAGGGGGGAATAAAGAAAATATACATGAGTAGTGACTAATACAGGGGAATTATTGATATTGCTTTATGAAATTAGAGGGGATAGTCAGATTTTACACTGATTCAGCAGCTCATCATTCCGGGAGTAGTCTACTGGTACTTCAATGATATGCACACCGCCTTTTTCAAAGCAGCTGTTGATCAACGGACCCAGTTCCTCGGTTTTTGCAATACGGTGACCGTTTGCGCCGTAGCTTTCTGCGTACTTGACGAAATCAGGGTTTTGGAAATCAAGCCCAAAGTCCTCAAAACCCATTGCCTGCTGCTTCCATTTAATCATGCCGTATGCATTATCGTTGAGTATTAATACGATTAAATCCAGTTGCAGTCTGACGGCTGTTTCAATTTCCTGGGAATTCATCATGAATCCACCATCTCCACAGATTGCCATAACTTTTCTGTCAGGATACACAATCTTTGATGCCATAGCTGCAGGCAGACCTGCTCCCATGGTTGCCAGTGAATTGTCAAGGAGTACGGTGTTCGGAAGGTGGGCCTTGTAATTACGGGCAAACCATATCTTGTACAATCCGTTGTCAAGAGAGATTATTCCATCTGACGGCATGGTATTTCTGACAATTCGTACCAGGGGCGGAGGGAGCATAGGAAAACTGTCGTCATCAGCTTCATCGTCGATCGTTTTGTCCAGCTTATTCTTGATATGAAGCATATATGTATTGTCCCATGATGATTGATGTTCTATATGAGAAGTAAGCTTTGTAACACTGACCGCGATGTCCCCCACTATTTCAACCTGGGGGAAATAAACTTCATCTACATTGGCGGGCAGGTAATTAACTGCGATTACCTTGAAACCGTCTTTTGTCATGAAAAATGGAGGTTTTTCAATTATATCATGTCCAATATTAATGATAAGGTCCGAGGAATCTATTGCTGTATGAACACAATCATTGCTGGATAATGCTGCAGTACCGAGGCAGAGAGGTGAGCGTTCATCAACGACTCCTTTCCCTAACTGTGTTGTGAAAAAGGGGATGCCTGTCTTGTCAATGAAATATTTAATGGAGCTTCTTGTAGAGCGCCTGTTGGCCCCGGCGCCGAGCAGGATCAGGGGAGATTTTGCCCTCTCTATCATATGGACTGCATCAATCACCGCATGGTTGTCAGCCACGGGTCGCCGATAGCTTGTTTTTTGATATATTTCCGCATCAGAATCTTCCCCTGCAATATCTTCAGGCAGTTCAATATGGATTGCACCGGCCCGCTCTTCTATGGCAAGTCTGAAGGCCTCCCGGATTAGTGCAGTCACTGTATGGCCGTGGACCACCTGCTTGGACAGTTTTGTTAGAGGCTGCATCATTTCTACTACATTTAAAATCTGAAAACGACCCTGCTTACTCATTTTAATGGGCTTCTGTCCGGTAATCATTATCATCGGCATGCCGCCAAGTTGTGCATATGCTGCTGCTGTAACGAGGTTGGTAGCACCAGGGCCGAGCGTTGCCATACACACCCCGGGAGAACCGGTAAGACGTCCGTATGTGGCAGCCATAAAACCCGCCCCCTGCTCATGCCGGGTAAGGATCAACTGTATGCTGGAGTTCTTCAGGGAGTTGAGCAGGTCAAGATTTTCTTCTCCGGGGATTCCGAATATATATCTTACCCCCTCATTTTCCAATGCCTCTACAATCAAGTCCGATGTCTTCTTCATAATGTCCTTTTAAAAGTGAAAGAGAGTTAAAGGAATATCTTTAGCTCTCAATATCCGAAAGTTTATTGCAACTGGTACTTGTCATTCAATCTATCAAGCTCAGAAAGGTACTGTTCCTTATTGATGAATCCTGACCGGTAACTGATATCACTTGATAATGTCTTTATGAAGGGGCGTATATTTATCCCGTATTGGTTAAGTGCAGCATCATTTGCCTTGTCAAGAATAAGTACGCAATAATAAGTGGCTAATATTCTTACCTTTGCATCTCTTCTTATTAAGTAATTTTTCCCTGCAAGTGTGTTTAAGAAAAACCCTGAGTAGTTATATAATATTATTGGAGAAGGACGCTGCACTCTACTTTCTGCGATAACCCTGTCTTCTATTAACCAGGAAAAGATAGTTTGGGCCGCTGACTCAAGCAGGCCCGATTCATTGCTAAGAATATCCTTTATTAAACTGAGGCGTATCTTACCGAGGACTTTAAATATATGAGACATGTTTTTATATAGCGTATAAAGTGACTCTGTTTCACCGATAACAATGGGAGGGTTTGATGATAGTTTATTAACTGTCATTTGAAACTCGTGATAAGATCCCTTTTCAAGTTTGTAGGACTTGACGTATTCCTGAGAATCAAGATAAGAGAAGAAGGCGCTCATCCGGCGCTCAATATCATCATGGTTTGTTCGATTCTTTTCAGGCGGCTCCTCTCCAAATGCTTCAAGAAGCTTTTCTTTCGGCACAACCTGTTCCAGGTTGAAGGATAGTTCTTCACGCAACTGCAGCTTTGCAGTTTCAATCTCTTTGTTGTGCCAGTTCATAATCAGGTTATAGCTCACATAGCTTGTAACTCCGAGAAGCAGGATTGCAACTGATATCTGGAGGCTCCGTTTCATATTAAATATATTAGCATAGAAATAACAATCGAAAGTTCGAAATATTTACAGGTGAGAAAAGTTTAGGGTATCTTATAATATGCCTCCACTTATGTACTTGCGCGCTTACGATCTTCCGCGCTAAAATGTGTATAAGGGGTTATTGACCCGTTTCCCCTGCAAATTGCCTATGCAAATTATAATGCGAGTACTTAAAAAATTCAGGGCCCTTGGAATAAGCCTCAGTTCAAAATTTGTTATCGGTTTAGCCGTCGTTTTGACGATAGCAATGGGAGTCTCTCTTTATTTTATTGATAAGAACCATGAAATGCTTGTTATGGAGCAGCTTGACCAGCAGGCAAAGGCCCTATTTAAGCAGATTGTCCTGACAAGGAAATGGATTGCAGACCATGGGGGTGTATTCGTGGAAAAGGTCCCCTGGGTGGAGCCGAGCCCTTTTCTTGATGAGCCTGAAATAATCGATGTCACAGGTAAAAAGTATATCAAGGAAAGCCCTGCGATGGTGACCAAAGAGCTTTCCAGATATGCAAAAGAAAAGGGGCTTTTCTGGTTTAACATTACGAGTCTGAAATTAATGAACCCTGATAACGCTCCTGATGAGTTTGAGGCGTCTTCCCTTAGAGAATTTGAACTGAAGAGTAAGAAGGACATTTCCAAGATTGAAAAGATTGAATCATCTTCTTATTATCGATATATTGCTCCGCTCTATATCGAAGAGGCGTGCCTGAAATGCCATTCACACCAGGGATATGAGGTGGGAGATGTTAGAGGAGCAATAAGCGTTTCTGTGCCAATGGACTCTGCGCTTGACATGATGAGCAGGGGAAGAAAGGGCATGGTGCTTGCAAGTATTGCGACAATTAGTGTCCTTATGCTTGTGCTTTTCGTTATGTTGAAGGAGCTTATTCTGAGACCTGTTAATTATTTGAAAACATCAATGGAGGATTTTTCGAAAGGAGAGGGTACAAATATCTCAATTATTAAAACCGGTGATGAGCTTGAGGAATTGAGCAAGTCCTTTGTTGATATGTCCGAGACACTGAAGGAATATCATGAAAGCCTGGAAGATGAAGTGTATAAAGCTACACAGGGTTTTGAGAAAGCCAATATAAGACTTCAGGAGTTAAATGAGAAGAAATCTGATTTTATTGCGCAGATATCACATGAGCTGCGTACTCCCATGACATCGATAAAGGGAGCGATGGACTATTTGACGGCAAAGATCCCCAAAATTACCCAGCAGGGTAAGGACACACAGGACATAATGGAATTTTTGAATGTAATAAAAAATAACGCTGACAGGCTTATAAGGATGGTCAATGATACTCTTGATATAGAAAGGATTGAGTCAGGGATGTTTGATCTGCATTACAGTGAAATGGACATTCTGTCTATTGTTAAAGAGGTTGTTATAAGTTTTCAGTCAATTTCGAGTGACAGAGATATAACTTTTAAAATAATAGGCGGCTCGAATATTATTGTTAACGTAGATCCTGACAGAATCAGGCAGGTACTTATTAATCTAATATCAAATGCTTTGAATTACAGCCCTGACAATGCTGAAATACAAATATCGATTGCCGAGTCGGAAGATAAAGTTACAGTTACAGTCAGGGACAGAGGTCCCGGGATTCCAGTTGATGTTCAGAAGAAAATCTTTGACAAATTCTATACAATAGGCAAAAGGCATGGCACAGGGCTGGGACTTGCCATATGCAAAGGTATTATTGAAGCCCATCATGGCGAGGTCAGTGTTGTGCAGGGGCTGGAAAAGGGGAGTGCAATATTTTTTACTCTGCCCTATACTACGGTGAAGTGTTAATTGAATAATGGCAGCAGAGAATTGTTCCTGGAGATGACATGAACAGTAAAATACTGGCAGTAGACGATGACAAAGATATTCTGAAAGTAATCAAGGCAAACCTGGAGCTTCATGAGTACGAGGTGGATACTGCCGAGAACTGGACAAATGCTCAGGAAATTATATCTGAGCAGCTGCCTGACCTGATCATTCTGGATGTGATGCTGCCTGACGGTGATGGCATGGACATATGCCGCAGCCTCCGGAAGGACTACCCCGCGACACCGATCATATTATTGACTGCAAAGGACAAGGTGTCGGACAAGGTATTCGGGCTTGAAAGCGGTGCTGATGATTATGTTGTAAAGCCCTTTGAGACGCTTGAGCTGGTGGCAAGAATAAAGGCCTGTCTGCGCAGGGTAAGCACACCATTGTCGGAAAAAATAGTAGTTATTGGAAGTCTTAAAGTTGATTTCAAAAAACGCCTTGTTACAGTTTCCGGGAAACAGGTAGCCCTCACACCAAAAGAGTATGATCTGCTCTGTTTCTTTATCAGCCATAAAGGCGAGGCAGTCAGCAGGGACACGATCAGAAAGAACGTCTGGAAGGGCTCGCAGATCTACTCATGGAGCAGGGTCATAGATGTACATATTCAGCACTTAAGACAGAAGTTGGAAAAAGACCCTTCTAACCCCAAATATGTAATTACTGTGCCGGGTGCCGGCTATCGATTTGCGGAATAAAGTAAAATCTCCGATATGTTTTTTATTCCCCTCTTTGGCAAAGAGGGGCTAGGGGAGATTTTATTAATGAATAAGAAATCCCCCTTAATCCCCCTTTGCTAAAGGGGTAGACCTAAGAAGTTCCCCTTACCTTATAATTCAAGAGCATATACTTTACTGTATTTATAAATTTGAGTACGTGCTCCCTCAGTCTCTTTGTCACTGTCTTTTAGGAAATTTACATTTTCTTTACATACATTAACATCACATTTACACACAACTCTGTTAAAAATGAGATATGTTATGGCGGGGCTGTTATGACAAATGATCATTCTGATATCATGTGTTGTCCAGGAGAAAAAATATGATTTATGCCAGCGGTATAGTTGAACTATCGGGGATTCTAAATGTTGACAGAATTGTGGATGAGTTGAAAAGCAGGGGCCTGGATGTCGATGATATTGAAGGGGAGAAAGTCTCTTTCCAGATTGAACGAAAAACTATAGGGGATGTGAAATCAGAGATGAATTCACTAAAAGAAGTTGATGGTATTAACAACGTTCATATTACGTACTACAGTCTTGAAAACGGGAAAGATGAATCGGATGCATAATGTACTAACCTTTGTAGGGGCAACCTCTTAACGCCGAAAATAATTTACGATTTCTTAACACATGTTAACAGCACATTAACAGAAGGATCTGTTAAATTCTTTATAAAAGGTGAAGACAAAGTTTGGAGATTTAACACATGAACGATGTTCAGATATATCATCAAAACAAAAAAGAAGGAAGGGGGTTTGAAACATAGTTGTTTGAGTAGTACAAATCTTAATATATGGAGGAGTAAAATGAAGAAATTATTTATTTTGGCAATTATGGCTAGTTTCCTTTTAGTGGGAACATCAACTGTATTTGCTACAGCAACAATCAACATTCCTACTGAACTATCGAAAGAGAGTGTGGAATGTGTTGAATGTCATAAAGAGATGAACGTTAACATCTACCAGCAGTGGGGAGAGAGTAAGCATTTTCGCGCCAAAGTTGGATGTTATGAATGTCATGAGGCAGACAAAGGTGACAAGGACGCATTTGAACATGAAGGTCAACTGATTTCAGTTATCGTGTCCCCCCTTGATTGTGCAAACTGCCATGCAAGAGAAGTGGATGAATTTACGAACTCGCATCATGCAAAGGCCGGTCGTATAATGGGTTCATTAGACAATATCCTTGCAGAGGTTGTTGAAGGCAATAAGGGTATGGTAACGGAGGCTTTCCCCGGCGGTGTTTCTGCCGCTGCAGTGAACGGCTGCTGGCAGTGCCACGGTTCTGTTGTTAAAGTCAATAAGGATGGATCACTCGATCCGGCCACCTGGCCGAACACAGGAATAGGAAGAGTTAATCCTGACGGGTCGGAAGGAAGCTGTACAGCCTGTCACCAGAGGCACAGTTTTTCAGTTGAACAGGCCCGTAATCCCGAGAACTGCGGTAAATGTCACATGGGTCCCGACCATCCTCAGATAGAGATCTACCAGGAATCCAAGCATGGTATTAATTATTATGCAAACAAAGACAAGATGAACATGGACTCGGCAAAATGGGTTGTTGGAGAAGATTATTTTGCAGCACCTACATGCGCCACCTGTCATATGTCAGCTACATCAGACATGCCGGTTACCCACAACGTTGGGCTTCGTATTAAATGGAATAACCGTCCGCCAATGCCCAAGCTGGCGCATGAGTCGGATAAGAAATGGAATCTGCCTTCTGCTGCAATCACAGGAGATATGCGCAGGAAAAACATGATAAACGTCTGTGAAGCGTGTCATAACATGAACTTTATTGATGCCTTTTACATACAGTATGAAGCCCAGCTTGATCTCTATACTGAAAAATGGGCAAAGCCGGGATCGAAACTCTACAAAAAGGCAACATCAGTGCTCAAGGCGGTAAAGGGCGACAGTTATGCAAAGTTTTCCCAGATGATCGACTACACATGGTTTGA
>PIVU01000441.1 GCA_003354025.1 Nitrospirota bacterium | reverse complement strand
GCGTCTGAAGCGGGAGTTGGCAGAGGTGAAGATGGAGCGTGACATATTAAAAAAAGCAGCAGCGTACTTTGCGAAAGAGTCTCTATGAGGTGCGCTATGATAAAGCAGATGAGACAGGGATATCCATTACCGTTTCTAAAGCGAATATTTAATGTATCATCAAGCAGTTACTATGCATGGCTGAACAGAAAGCCGTCTAAGCGTGCACTGGAGGATGCAAGGTTGGAAATAGAAATCAAGGCAGCCCATAAGCGGACACAGGAAACATGTGGGCCTGAGCGGCTGCAAAAGGATATGTCAGAACATGGAATCAAGACAGGAGTTTGCCGTATAAGGCGTATTCGCAAGAAACTCAATATAAGATGTAAGCAGGTTAAGAAATTCAAGGCAACGACGAACTCCAGTCATAATCTGCCGGTTGCAGAGAACATTCTGGAACAGAACTTTGCGGTTAATGAACCAAACAAGGCGTGGGTATCTGACATTACCTATATCCCAACAGGTGAGGGATGGCTTTATCTTGCAGGGCATAAAGACCTGTGCACAGGAGAAGTAGTAGGCTATGCAATGTCAAACAGAATGAACAGAGCTTTGGTTTGTCAGTCATTATTCAGAGCAGTAGCATTGAAGAGACCACCAAAGGGTTTGATTAATCATTCGGATCGAGGCAGTCAGTATTGCTCCCTGGATTATCAGAAACTGATTAAGCAGTTCGGAATGAAAGCATCAATGAGCAGAAAAGGAAACTGCTACGACAATGCTCCTATAGAGAGTTTTTGGGGAACGCTTAAACAGGAACTTGTACATCACAGAAAATACAGAACGAGGCATGAAGCAGTTCAGGACATTACAGAGTACATAGAGATTTTCTATAATCGTCAGAGGAAGCAGAAGCGGTTGGGATATCTATCGCCTGCTGCCTATGAAAAACAGTTCTATGAAAAAAGATTGTCGGCATGAGTGATTTGGTGTCCACTATTGACATCAGACCTCAGTGCGGGAGATTCTGTTTTTCTGAAGGATGAAATACCTTCTTTATGGAAAAACGAAATGGAAGAACCAGCGGAATTATTGATTATATATATGTAGCTGAAAAAAATTTGCCTCCGGAGTTTAGCAATACTGAATTCTCCGGCAGAATGTTCAGAAATACTTAATATGAGAGGGGGTTAATAAGTGTTTGTCCATAAACTTAAACATTGAACCGTCATTCCCATAGTCTGTTGAGCGGGAATCCAGCCTTTTTAGCAATTTCTGGATTCCCGCTCAACAGACTACGGGAATGACAGATAAAAGAATAACCAGAATAAAAAAGGAGGTGCTCAATGAGTTTCAGCAAGCCTAATTACAGCGCAGCAACATTGACCACTACAAGAGTTACACCTGCCCCGGTATCAGGCATTTGTGTGACCTGTATTGACGGGTGTGAGGGCCCGTGCGAGATCGGGAGGTCGGCCCTTAAGGGAAGGGAAGTTATTTATCCGGCGCCATTCGGAAAAATAACCGCTGGTTCTGAAAAGGATTATCCGGTAGATTTCTCTCACTTCAATATTCAGGGTACGGCA
>PIVU01000440.1 GCA_003354025.1 Nitrospirota bacterium | reverse complement strand
GGAAACTCTTCATTTATTATTTTGGCAATGTCCTCATCTTGAGCCACTTCCTCTATCCAATCAAATGACGGAAATCCACAAAGCGGACACGTAGTTCCGGGAACAGGGCCAAGGGCCTTTGATTCTTCTACCAGTTCTTCAGCAGTACGGCTCCCTGCAGCTAATGCAAGGACCTTGTTTGTGTCTTTAGACAATTCAACCAACCTGGTATGCGTAATAGTTTCATCCGCATTCCACATTTTATCGAATATCAACACCCTTGTCTCTTCAGGGATTTTACTGAAGAAGGAATCAAATTCTTTTTTTCTTTCTTCTTTTGATGCAGTAGTCTCCAGTCCTTTGTTAGTTAAACGTCCATCAATAGAAATATCCCAGAAAAGCCTATATCTGTCTGTGATTATTCGTTCTTCCATTGGAGAGGTCGCAAACTCCTCATGTACATTATATTCGAACGCACTATTGATCATGTCAGAAACGTGCATAAGTTCATGCCTGATAACTCTGCGTATTTCTTCACTACCCTCAACAAAAAGCTCAGGATATAGCCTGATGATGACCTTAGTACCCTCATCTACAAGATTAGACCCCTCGTTCTTCCGTGTCGTAGCCCTCCTGACATGCACCTCCTTTATCTCTGCCTCAATATCAGGATACTCATCGAAAGCATCTCTCAGGAAGGCACCATAACCTAATCGATTAAAAAACTCCTCATCAAGTTCCCTGAACCTCCTTGGTCTTCTCTCCTCCTCCATCTCATAGATTGCATCTCTTTTCTCATGATACTCATTGTATAAGGTAGAGTCTCCGGATGCTTCCTGCCGTACCAAACCCTTACATACGATATCATCAACCAACTGATGATCGTATTCAATTTCAAGAGTTTCAGTTTGTTCTTCCTGTAGATTAGTCATACTTCTCCTCATCCATACAAGAATCACAGGCGCTGGCACTCTTACCTTCAAGTCGCTGCAGGTAATCAGGTTCGTTGCCCATATATTCGTCTATCTCTTCCGCATCAACAGACAACCTGACCATCTCTTTGTGGACAAAAACAGTTGCCAATGTAGCTGCCTGGCGATAGAAGTCTTCAGGCGTTTTCTTAACAACAGACGTTGAAAATGCCCTTATCCACCTGCCAATGTGGGCATACAAAAACTTTTTCTTACCGGAACGACAGGATTCCTGCTCCTCTTCGCTGTGGTTTTCTATTGCGTATGCCAGTTTGTAAGTCAGAAAATGCAGGAATTCCAATTCAACCCCTACATGGTCCCACCTGGTTGTAGTTGCGTCCTCTTCCATCGCTATTCCATATGCTTTATACATTCCCGATATATCGGCAAGATCCTGAGTCTGCTGCCATATTTGAGAACCGCTATAGTACATTTCATACGGCGGGCAATCCATTGCAACGGTTGCACCTCCGAAAGTAGCACGATAGCCCCACTCTAAATTCTCAACATCATTACCTTCCAACGCTTTCTGCAGCAACTCAAATGCTTCCAGCATTTCGCTGTTACCACTTACTGATATACAACTTTTAACCTCTGCCATATACTCTTCGTTATTT
>PIVU01000439.1 GCA_003354025.1 Nitrospirota bacterium | reverse complement strand
TTCAAGAGGGGTTTCAAGGGTCCTCAACTTATAACTTAGTAGCACAAAGGGGATTTCAAGGGTCAGACCTGAACACCACTAAGATAAGGATAAGTATTTGATTTAAATGGTTTTATGAGACAAGAATAGGCTTGCGCTTTTAAGAGCCTCCTGTCACAATATAGTGACACCAATCAACTATATTTACAACAGGAGGCTACAAGTGAATACGATAAGGACATCGTTCAACCAAGTCAAGAAACAGTTCAAAGACTACTTAACACCGGCCGCAATTCAGCAAGTTTGCCGAGATGAAGACTACGTGTTTCGAAAACGATTGTTGGGTCCAGTTGAAACGATTTTCGCATTTTGTATTCAGGTGTTACATGGCAATACCGCTTGTACAGCAGTTCGACATTGGCTGGGATCTGAGGTCACTGACTCTGCGTATTGTCAAGCAAGACAACGTTTACCATTGGCCATATTTAAGAAGGTTTTGAAACAGATAGCATCCAATCTTAATGAACAAGTCAGTGGCGATCTATGGAAAGGACTACGTGTATATCTAATCGACGGAACAACCTTTTCTATGCCAGATACAGCCGAGTTGGAGAAGACGTATAGTAAGCCCTCTGGCCAGAAAGAAGGGTGTGGTTTCCCTGTAGCAGAACTGCTTGTCATGGTACATTGGAGTACGGGAATGATCCTTGATTTATGTGCAATGCCCTGGCGACAACATGAACAATCAAAAGTATCAGAATTGCATCCGTCGCTTAAAAAAGGCGATGTACTTGTTGCAGACCGTGGCTTTTGCAGTTATGCACACATTGCGCAACTCTTTCGAAAAGGTATAGACAGCGTCTTTCGTATAGGTTCACGTGTCATTGTTGATTTTACACCGGGTCGCCCTCATACACTCCGCACTAATGGTAAGAGGGCTCAAAAAGGAATGCCACGCTCAAGATGGATACGTTCACTGGGTAAAAAAGACCAAGTAGTTTGTTGGAGAAAGCCAGTCAAAAAGCCCGATCATCTCTCAACGGAATATTGGCTTAGTCTTCCGGATGAATTAATAGTCAGGGAACTGTCATACTCTATTGAGACTCCAGGCTATAGAACAGAGAAGATAACTCTGGTAACCACACTGCTTGACTCTGAGTTATTCACAAAAGACGATCTTTCAGATCTTTATCTAATTCGGTGGCGAATTGAAGTCAACTTCAGAGATCTTAAGACGACTATGGGCCTTGATATTTTAAAGTGTAAAACCGTGGATGGCATTTCAAAGGAACTGACCATATTTGCCATGATTTATAACATGGTTATGTCGATCCGTTATCGTGCAGCTCAATTAATGGATGCGCCTCCAAGCCGCCTAAGCTTTATCGATATTCTTCGGCAAGTGTGTCTCTTTGGCTTCGTAGTCCCTGAAACGGTTATTGTTAATCCATACCGTCCGGAACGATGGCAACCTCGTGTCGTCAAAAGAAGACCCAAAAGCTATCCGCTTATGACAAAGCCGAGAAGTCAATACGTAATAGGCGATGACACAAAGGCTTAGGGACTAACTTAGTGGTATTCGGGTCAGA
>PIVU01000438.1 GCA_003354025.1 Nitrospirota bacterium | reverse complement strand
ACCAACTGAAATCACTTAGCCTTGAGTATTCAATCGTTCTGAAATTATCCGATAAAGTTCCTTCCGTCTCTAACTTCTCCACGATATTCCCAAATATGCTATCAATTAATGATCCCTCTTCCTCCTCCATATCTTCACCAGAGTCTTCAATCCTGCCTGCCATCTCTTTTATTGCTTCCTCTGTAATTTCAAAATGGTTATTAAAACCAAAAAATGTATTATTTTTGAAGAAAATCGAAATATTCCGTAACCTATGTCCAACAAAACTAGTCATTATATATTTAATATCTTCTTTGTTCAAAGGTAATTTCAGCTCAAATCCCAATAAATATATTTTTTCTGCATCAATTTCCGCTTCAGTTACTTTCAGGCTTTCCGGGATCGAATTTAAGTTTGTTTCTGAATGCGGAACAAGGAAGTGTTTACAGTATAGATACAGTCCCAGATTACTCCCGAACCACAATACAATGAGAATAACTCCGAAAATAACAGATAATATTTTTACAGTCTTTTTAGATAACATTGTGTCAAAGTTCCTGCGCTCATTTAAAGAAAAGATGTGGGCCCTACAGATGTGTCAAATTATTTTTGAATGCCATGTTCCCCTTTGTTATTATTATCTTCGGGTTTATTATATAGTATCTTGAACGGAGAAAAGCAAAGCACACATGCACTTAAGCTCGTAGATCTGACACCACCCACAATAAAGAACAAGATGAGGAATCCTGACAGAGAGACAGTATCACGATTAGATGCGCTCCCCAATATTGGAAAGGTGATGGCTGAGGATCTCCAACTGATAGGCATCGATCACCCAAATAAGTTAACTGGAACGAAACCACTCAAATTGTATGAGGAACTATGCACAAGAAAATGAGGCTGTGAGTTATTTATGGTATACTACATCCCACGAAGTATAAAGAAGCTGTTTCCATTTCTGAATCAGTAGTTTTCTCTCCTATATTTACTGAAAGGACGTTATTTTGAAACATCCCTCTCCTCATAGTGACCGTATAACCACCGCATTACTCCTAGCGGCCGGAACAGGCAGCCGCCTTTATCCCTTGACAGAAAACGCCCCGAAATGCCTGACAATCGTGAATGGAATATCGATACTGGAACGACTTTTATCCAACCTGAACAAGCACGGTTTTAAACGCCTTGTTGTAGTTACAGGACACCTTCAGCACCATATAAGACGTTTTCTGGGCGACCGGGTGGGAAACATAAAAATCGATTATATTTTCAGTCCGCTATACAATGAAACCAACAACATCTATTCTCTTTGGATGGCGCGTAAAGTTATTCAAGAGCCGTTCCTACTATTGGAAAGCGACCTTGTTTTTGACGAATCGCTTCTGGATTCCATGCTGTATCCTGACAGAATGGCTGTCGCGAAAATGGAATTATGGATGAACGGAACAAGCGTAACAATCAATAAATCTAAACAGGTTAAAGCATTTTTGGCAGACAAGGCAGATTCTTTTGGTGAGATCAAATACAAAACGGTTAATATTTACAGCCTCTCACTTAAGTCCTGGAATGGGATTGTACAAAGATTAGACAAGTGTATT
>PIVU01000437.1 GCA_003354025.1 Nitrospirota bacterium | reverse complement strand
CATAATGGAGGTTTTTATGGCAAGGAAATACCAGCGAACTTTTGAAAATTACCTGTGTCTGCAGCGAGTTTCTCTCAAAACTAAAGAGGCGTATCTCCGGGCAGTAGCACAAATATCAATTTTCCACAACCTACCACCCAAAGATCTGACCAATGATCAAATCCAGGATTACCTGCTTTACAATATTCAGGAAAGAGAGTTAGCCTGGTCAAGTTGTAATGTTCTTTTCTGTGGTCTGAAGAAGTACTATCAGGGGTTCCTCGGCCGTAATGAATCAGAGTTTTCCATTCCACCAAGGACACGATCAAAAAAGATTCCCATGTTACTGAGCAGAGAGGAAGTTGCAAAATTACTACTGTCAGTTTCAAATCTAAAACATAGAGCCCTACTCGCAACTGTCTACGGTTCAGGGCTCAGAGTAAGTGAGGTTGTCAAGCTCAAAGCCGAGCATATTGATTCCAGTCGGATGATGATCCGGGTTGAACAGGGAAAAGGCCGTAAAGATCGATATACTATTTTGTCGGAAAACTGTCTGCAACTCCTCAAAAAACACTGGTTGGCTCACCAACCAGAAGAATGGCTGTTCTTTGGTAAAGACAAACAACTTCCCATGTCAATTAGTACGGCTCAGCATGTGTATTATAACGCCAAGAGGAAGGCGAATATCACAAAAGGCCGTGGTATCCACACATTACGTCACTGTTTCGCCTCACATCTTCTTGAGGCCGGGACGGAAATTTATGCGATAAAGAAATGGATGGGCCATACCTCTTTGAAAACAACGTACAAGTATATCCATCTCAGTCCTGAGTACTTGAGCAAGATAAAAAGCCCCCTCGACTTCTTGTACAAGGAGGCTGTGGCATGAGGCCGAAATATGAAGTAGCCGACATCTTTCGTCTATATGGTGAAGAGTTTAAGAAAACTCATGCCATGACCACAGAACAGCGAAAGGTCATGGCCGCAATACTGAGTTGCAGGACCGCACAACTCGGGGGTCATAAGGAAGTATGCGAGAAGTGCGGTACCACCAGAAATTGCTATAACTCATGTCGCAACCGACATTGTCCGAAATGTCAGACCATGGCCAAGGAAAAATGGTTGGAGAAACGAAAATCTGAGCTTTTACCATGCGGATATTTTCATATGGTATTCACCATCCCTCATTGTCTAAATCCTCTCATTCTTCGCAATCGCAAAGAGTTGTTGGCCTGCTTATTTCAGGCTGTACGGAATACACTTCTCGCTTTTGCCGCCGACCCACAGTGGCGCCTTGAAGGAAAACCGGGTCTTCTCACTATTCTCCACACCTGGAGTCAAACACTTATTGATCATTTCCATATCCATTGCCTTATCCCGGCAGGGGTCCTCTCCTTTGATGGACGACGATGGATACCAGGTAACGAGGACTATCTTTTCCGGGTACAATCCCTGGCCAAGGAATTCAAGAAACAATATCTCTCCATGATCAAAAGCAAATCAAATCAACTGGTCTTGCCCGAAGACTCAGACAATTTGATAAGGCAGGCCGAGAAAAAAGAATGGATTGTTTATGCTAAAAAACCATTTACCGGTCCTGA
>PIVU01000436.1 GCA_003354025.1 Nitrospirota bacterium | reverse complement strand
GATGTTAATGTTGTATTTCCGTTGAGTCCGTTGAGTCCATTGTTTCCGTTGGATCCTCTCTTTCTAAACCCATTTCTTATAACGAATACTTCATCCTCATCCTCATCCTCTTTCTCTTGCATCCTCCTATTACTAGGCATTCCCTCATTCTCTCTCCCACCGCCTTCCTTCCATACATTTTGAATCCACTGTTCCTTATCTTTTGATATAGTCTTCTCTCGAACCTCCTCAATTTTATCGCATATAGTATTAAATCTCCTCAACCCTTCTTTCGACCATCCCTTCTTCTTACCGTCCTTTTTATATCCAATTCCCGTATACCTTGTCAAATCTTTACCTCTCTTCCCTTGGTTCAAACATTGGAATATCCACTCTTCGATATTGTTCTCTAAAGTCAGTACTGCGAATGCTTCATCGTATGGAGTCACAAAATCACTCAAAAATTCTTTTTTGTGCTTCGACTTAAACTTTTGCTGTGCTATAGTGGGGTACAAGCACAGTTCGACGTACTCCTTCCAGATCTCGTTCGAACCTTCCTCCCGAATATGTTCAGTACCTCTACTCCTATCTCTTACATAAGTCACAAGCCCCGTGAACGGATCATTCTCCTCAAATGATTCAATCCATGCCACCCCTGTTTTATCGATATGCTTGGACATTTCTTATAATATAAACGAAGAAAATTAAACGTTAGTGTGAATCTATTGAAACAAATTCCATAAGACAATCACGTTACTTACTGTTCATGAATATCATCTTGATCTTTTTGGTAACCACTCCACGTACGTTACCGAATTCCATTTTCAGTTGTGTTTTATACGTTTTCCAATTTATCACTTTCTCCTTGTCAGTTAAGTTCGCTAAAGTAGGAATCTTTTTAAACAATTCATTTTGCCAACAATCTTCGCTCGTAAAATCAGGTTTTTCGAACGATCCCAATGACTTACTGTCTCCCACAAATTTTACATTTGGAATCACCACTTTTCTCAAGATACCTTTGAGGGCGCTCAACTTATTCTTATTCATTTTCGTTTTAACCTCAGTATCATACGCCTTCAGCAGAACAGTCCTTCTCCGTTCTAAGTCATCACCCTCTATAGAGTCGTTGACTGCTACGATAATTCCTTGCCTTGGTAACCTCATATTACCCAATTCTAATCTTCCACTCCCAGTCGTGAACTCTGCTGAGCTCAGTGACGATGATGAAGGACTATCGTTTGAAAACATCGACATTGCTTGATCCCTTTGATTCATTTCTTCACACTCATTATTATGTGACTTGATTATTTTTACCTTTTGAGCTCAACGTATCCATCATATCATTTCTCACAGTTAGGGCTTAGACGAAATATTTACGTTAGTAACAAAAAACATCTTCTCCTCCAATTTTACATAACCCCATTTATTCGCCGAATTTTTTAATTCCTTTTTCTTACCTCCGCGCCAATTTTATTCCAATTTCCATAACTTCTGAACGACCATATCATTGTTTTCAAATTTTATTTCGCGCCAATTACAGCACACTAAAACAGTCGTTAAAATATTCCTTGCCCAATTTTGAAAACAAGATTTACACTGACAAC
>PIVU01000184.1 GCA_003354025.1 Nitrospirota bacterium | reverse complement strand
ATCAATGACAGTGTTGAAAAGTGTCTTCAAAGGATAATCAGTCAGTGGCATTTCCCCTATGTGAATTCACGAACGAAAACAACCGTGTCGTTCACGCTGAAGTTCTTATAACAATGCTGAGAATGGAGGAGGGATTACCTTCCTCCATTCCTCGGGAACTAAATCAGATTCTTTGTTGTCTACAGGTTATAGGGTAAAAGAATTTGTTGCGTAAAACCTGCTGCTTTGCAGAGCAAAAGGCGGTGAAGCAGTTTTTCTTTACTTAACAATGCTCCCCAGTTCTGCTCTCTCTTTGATATAGTCCATGAGCTGTTGAAGGTCTTTGTCTTTAATGTCTGTGAAGGCTATACCAAAGTAGAAACCCTGTTTTTTGCCTTTATGCCGTATCATGCCGGTGGCTTTAAAGCTCCGAACTTTCGGAAGAGTTATTATTATAGCTACCTCACGGTCTACTACACATCCCTGGAATTGGTAAGGGACGTATACACTCAGTCCGCCTTCCCCTATGTCTTTCGCCCTGATAGTGTCGATAAAGTTCTCGCCCACAAGGTTTACAATAACGGGATGTTCCGGGTCCGGTATTGCCCGGGTATGATGTCTTTTGTGTTTATATATCACTGTTGTTTTCTGCGAAATTACCGCATTGCATGATTGTTTTGAGAGTTATGTTGATTTTAGCTTAAACAATATTTAGTAGCAAATATACCTTGAGATGATAAACAGCATTAGTTGCCCATTACCTTAATCATAACTTTCCTGCTCCTGGCGCCGTCGAACTCACAAAAGAATATGGCCTGCCATGTGCCAAGCTGCAGCTTGCCTTCTTCGATGATTATTGCCTGTGACGGGCCCATAAGAGATGTTTTTATGTGAGCATCGGAATTTCCTTCCATATGGAGATAGCTGTTTTTGTTGGGGATGAGCTCGTTGAGTGTTGAAAGGATATCTTTTACGACCGCTGGATCAGCTCCTTCATTAATAGTAACGCCTGCAGTTGTGTGGGGAACGTAGACATAACAAACCCCGCTCTTAATGCCTGATTCGCTCACCATACGTTTGACTTCGGAAGTTATGTCTATAAACTCCGTTCTTGATCTTGTTTTTACGTTTATGGTTTTTGTCATTGGCATCTCCTTCAAATTATAAAATCCCCCCTTGCCCCCTTTTGTCAAAGTGGGGTAAAAACAAGTATGTGTATAATTAACTCCCTATAAGGTGAAAAAGAGTGTCGTAGAACTCACTGTTTATTGAAAACTCAATTCTTAATGCTGAAATGTTGTCCGGTACTTTAAGTTCCTTCAGTTTTACAAGGTCTTTTTCGGTGGTAACTATTTCCAGTCCAAGGGCTTCCTTTTTTATTTCATCAATATCCGTCTGGGTATAAATCTGATGGTCTCTGTATTTCTTGAATTCAACAATGTGTGCTCCGCATTTCATAAGACTGGACTGAAAGTATGCTGGATTTGCAATGCCGGAAAAGGCATATATGCGTTTGCCCCGAAGTGAATTAAGTTCTATCGATTCTCCTGCGAAATTAACTAGTCCCGTCGGTTTGTGTGATGCGCTGAAGACCGGGGCCTTATCATTATACTGTTTTACTTTCCCTGTAATTGACTGGACGGCTCCCGGGACAGCCATGTCTGCTTTAGTAATTACAATAATGTGCGCCCGATCTAACGCATTAAAAGGTTCCCTCAATATACCCTCGGGAAAAAGCTTTTCATTGCCGAATGGATTTGTTGCATCTATAAGGACTATATCAACATCCCTCTGCAGTTTCCAGTGCTGGAAACCATCGTCCATGATAAAAAGGGTAGGGGGCTGAATATTGACGATAGCAAGCTGGGCGTTGTCTAATGCTGCAATACCCGCCCTGAAACGGTCCTTGCCTTTTATGATTGTGACCCTGCTGAGAGCATTGGCCATCAGGCAGGCCTCATCCCCGGCTTCAGCAGGGCTGAGTAATGGTCCGTCGCCCCTGCTTACAAAACTGATGTCTTTTGCTTTGCCCTTATATCCTCTTGTTAAAATGCAGGGGTTTTCGCCGCGTTTTTTTGCTTCCTGAGCTACTGCGATTACTGCAGGTGTTTTGCCTGTTCCCCCCAGGGTAAGGTTGCCGATACATATGACCCTGGCAGGCAGCCTGCTGCTTTTGATGAAGTGATCATAGCCGAACTCTCTGCATTTCAGTGCGAGCCCGTATAGAGCGCTAAGAATTCCCAATATAACCTCTGACAAGCTCGATTGCCTTGTTGACTGCGCCGGTATTGTTTTCTACAATTACCTTTGCTTTGTGCCCCATTTCTGAAGCCCTGGATCTATCATGCAGCAGTTCGAGAACGGTTTCTGCTATATCATGAGCGTCCTTTACTTCCAATGCTGCTGCAGCTTCCAGAAAGTCTTTTGTAATAGGAAAGTTTTCCATGTGGGGACCGAAAATTGTTGGTTTGGACCAGTAGGCAGGCTCCATAAGGTTGTGCCCCCCGTTCGGTACAAGGCTTCCTCCTATATATGCTATCGAAGCTATGGAAAACAGGCCTGACAGCTCTCCGATAGTGTCAAGAAGAATTATAGACGGCATTGGATCTTTTTCTCTGATTGAGTCAATGTTGGATCGTTTAATGTACTCAAGATTTCTTCTTTCAAGAATCCTGGCGACTTCATCAAATCTCTCGGGATGTCTCGGGGCAATAATCAGCATTACATCAGCAGGCTGGCTCTTGTGCCCCCTGGTTTCAGTCATGTGTTTTATATTTCTGGTCCTGTTCATGATCAACTCGTAACCGTCAAGAACGATTTCCTCTTCACCTTCATGAGTACTCGCCGCGAGCAGAATATCCCGGTCTATTTTTTCATGCCATCGGGCAAGTGTTTTTGTGCTGACCTCAAGGTCGAACTTGAAATTTCCCATCACAGCCACCCTGTGCGGGTCTGCTCCGATTGCAATGATTCTTTCGGCGTCCTTTTTTGTCTGCATATATAAGAAGTCTACGTTTGAGAGTACGTTCTTCATTATGAAGCGGATTTTTCTGTACCCTTTGAAAGACTTGTCGGATATCCTCCCGTTTAATGTTATTACACGCGATCCTGCCTTCCTGAGCGCTTTGAACATTGCCGGCCACAGTTCCGTCTCAGCTGTTATGAAGAGCTCAGGCTTTAACGCGTTAACTACCCTGGTCACACTGAAGAAGGTATCAATCGGCACGTACATAACACGGTGTGCTTCTCTGAACCTCTCCTTTGCCAGCTTCTGGCCTGTATACGTTGTGGTCGATAATACGATTTTTTTCGCCGGGAACTCTTTATTGAGTTTCTTCAGGAAGGGAAGGCAGGCCAGTACTTCACCGACGGACACCGCATGGACCCAAATGTCGGCTTTCCCGTAACTTGATATACCAAGCCGTTCTTTGACAAATGTCTGTTTATTCTCAGGGCCTTTTTTTAGAAGAAGCGTTGGTAAATAAAAAATGGCACCTATGAACGTGAGGAGGTTGTAAAATATGTACATTCTTCAGTCTTTATTAATGATCATTGGGTTCTAGTATGCAGAATTTTCATGCATTTCTGCATGTTCTCTTATACTTCTGAATTATTCCATTCAGCGATTTCTCCAACTATTGATGCAACTCTTGCGGACGGCTTCTTTCCTTTGAAAAGATTTTTGATTTTCCTAAGTTCAGAAATCATCCGGTTTCTATATGTTTCGTTGTCCAGCAGTTTTTTTAATTCCGACATAATATTACCGGCAGTTGCATCCTTCTGTACCAGTTCGGGCACAACACCTTGCCCTAAAAGGAGGTTTGCCAGGGAGATGAACTTGATTTTCACCAGCAGTTTAGCAATATGGTAAGAGATAAATGAGGCTTTGAAGAAAACAACCATGGGTGTTTCCAGCAGTGCTGTTTCCAGAGTAGCAGTCCCTGATGCAACAACAGCTGCGTCAGACGCGGCAAGGGCCTCACGGGTACGATTGTATACTATTGTAATATAGTCAGCAGGCTTTTCCTCCAGTTTTGTTCCCTGTGCCAGAGGGATCACAAGTTGGACGTCGGGGTAGTCATTGCGCACCCTGTCAGCCAGTTCCCTGATGATCGGAGTATGCCTGCTTATTTCTGCAGGCCTGCTTCCCGGCAGGAGTGATACTACGGGCCTCCCGGGGTCGAGCCCCAATTCCTTCTTGAGCTCTTCCTTTGTATTATTAATGGTGATTGTTTCTACGATCGGGTGTCCGACAAATTCACAGGGGAGTCCAACTTTTTTATAGTAGTCAACTTCAAAGGGGAAGAGGACAGCCATTTTATTTACAAGGGCGGCAATCTTAAATATTCTGCCTTCCCTCCATGCCCATACCTGAGGACTTACATAATATAGGACTGGAATACCGGCAGCTTTAGCTTTCCTTGCCAGGGCCAGATTGAAATCGGGATAGTCTATCAGCACAAGTATGTCAGGCTTCTTATGGAGCAGGGCATCTCCCGCTCTGTTCATGCTCTTTTTAAGCTCACCCAAATGCTTAATAGCTTCAGTAAATCCGATTACACTGGAAATCCTGGCAATCAGCTCCACCCCTTCCTGTTCCATGCGGTGGCCGCCTATACCGAAAATTTCAGTATCAGGCCAGATCTGCTTTATTTCCCTGCTGAGCAGGGCGCCGTACAGTTCGCCAGAGGCTTCGCCGGCACTTATCATTAGTTTTTTAGACACGAGTTAACATATCATTTATTAAGGTTTAATTCAATTGAAGCGGTCTTGATTTATTAAATGCTTACTATAATAACAGATGGCATGTACATATTTTTAGTTTGTATTTAAGTGTATTGAGTGAAATAAGACTGGCTGTTAAAGGATTATGGCCCTGAGGTAAAGTTTGTGTAAGCAATAGCCAATCCAATCCCTTAGTGTAATTTAATAAGATTTTGGGTAATTACACTCAATTCTTGAGTGTTATAAAGCATTTTATTGCAAAGTCTGCACAGAAATACTTGTTTTATGAAGTGTTAAGTTTTGGTACAGTTATTGCATATTCATAACCAGAAAAGGTTAGAGTGAAATGAATAATATATTGAAATATAATATAAAATGTGAGGTGGATCACAATGAAACGGTGTAAAGCTAAAATAACGGCAAGTGTAGTGAAGATATGCATTTTGCTTTTTTTGCTACAGTTAACTGCAATTATTTCTCATGCAGCGGTCATGCCTGCTTTTGACCGTCTTAGTCCATTAACTGCCAGTTTAAATGCGCCTACAGATGTGACTCTTGACCAATATGGATCTTTATATGTAGCAGAATCTATCAATAATAAGGTGATTCGATACACCCAGAGCGGAACCTACCTTGATGTATTGAGCGGACTTGCAAAGCCGATAAGCATAGCAGTGGACAGCAGCATAAGAATATATGTGGGCAACAAGGACACAGGAAATGTAGAGGTATATGACAGCGGACTGGGCCTGCTGTATAAGCTGGGAAGCGGAGACGGGGAATTCGGGCAGCCCGGAGCAATAGCGATAGACAGTGCGGGTAAGATATACGTAGCGGACAGCAATACCGATGAAATCAAGATATACAACAGCGATGGAAGTTTTGATACGAAATTCGGAGCAGGGGGAGTAGGAGACGGGTTTTTTAATTTTCCGACATCAATAGCAATCGATGAAGCAGCAGAGGAACTGATCATAACAGACCTGCAGCTGATAGCCGACGGCTGGGGCGGTCAGATAGAAGGATCGCGTGTGCATGTATATGACAAGAATGCAGGTTATGCACACAAGCGTAGCTTTGGAGACTATGGAGTAGGAAGCGGCAAACTAGCCAAGGCAATGGGAGTGGCGGCAGATGGAGACGGAAGGGTATATGTAACGGACTCAGTGCAGCATGTAGTGCATGTATATGACAGTGCAACGGGCGGATTTCTGGGAACGATATTTGATCTGGTTGACCCTCTGAGGAACCCGCTTGGGGTAGTAATAGGAGGCGGGAACAAACTGTATATAGCGTCACTGACAACAAGGAAGGTGGAAGTATACGGAATAGACCAGTACCAGGACATGACAGTAAGCCCGCTGTCGCTAAGTTATTCAGGGCAGACATCAGACGACCCTGATGCAAAGACAGTAACGATAACGAATAATGGAACAGCAACACTGAACTGGACGGCAAGTACTGCAGCAGGCTGGATAAGCATATCTGATGAAACAGGCACAGTATTAGCCACGGAGGCATCAACGACGGACATAGATGTAAACCTTGGCGGACTGAGTGCCGGGACGTATAACGGAAGTGTGAACATAAGCGCAGCAACAGGAGAGACAGAGACGGTAAGCGTAGAGTTGACAGTGTTGCCGACGCCTGAGTTGTCAGTAAGCCCCGGGACACTGGAGTACACATCGGCAAACGGATCAGTGCCTGGAGCGCAGAGTCTGTCAATA
>PIVU01000183.1 GCA_003354025.1 Nitrospirota bacterium | reverse complement strand
TTTTTATAACCGAGGGTCACCACAAGATTAGCTGTTTTTCGACCGACTCCCTTTAAGGTCAAAAGGTCATCTATACTATCGGGTACTCTGGATTTGAAGTTATTTATGAGCACCTTGCACAGCTCCTTAATTCTCACTGCCTTTGTTTTATAAAAACCGACGGGATAAATTAATTTCTCGATTTTTAAAATGGAAAGACCGGAAAGCGACTCTACGTCTCCTGCGAGCTTGAAGAGGCGTTCTGACGCTTCTGCTGTGGTTTTGTCCTGTGTACGGAGGCTTAAGATGCAGGAGATAAGAACTTTAAAAGGGTCACGGCCGGTATTTTGTACCAGCTTTTCCAGCCAGGGGAGGTTAAGCCCGCTGACCTGTTTTTTTAATAAAGGGTAAGCTTTATGTAACTCGTCAGTTGTCAATCTGGATCAATGGGTAGAGAGTAACCGGCAGCGAAAAGAATTATTTTTTCTTCTTAACGGGTTTTTTCGGGGCTTTTTTTGTTGACGTTACTGCTTTTTTTACCGTCTTGGCTGCCGCCTTCTTTACGGTTTTTTTTGTTTCTTTTTTTGCAGCAGTCTTTTTTGCTGCCTTTTCCACGGCCTTTTCCACGATTTTTTTCAAAGCTTTTTTCACTTCAGCTTTTTTGACTTCAGCTTTTTTTGTTTCTGTCTTGACAGGCGCAAGTTCTTTTTTAGCAGCGGTCTTTTTTGCAGCTTTCACAACGGGCTGTTTCTTGGCAATTTTATTCTTGACGGCCTTAATTTTTAAAGGCTTGAGCAGTGTTTCGTCATCTTTAAGAAGAGATTTAGGGATTATTGCCTCAAGCATCGTCCTTAATTCTAGAGCATTTTTAGGGGCATATGCAAAAGCATCATTGTTAAAGTAATAATAAACATCTTTTCCGAGTTTCATGAACTCCTTGATTCTTTTTGCATCCCTTTTAAGCTGCTCCGTTGTATAGTTTGTTGCGTAGCTGCCACCTTCACCGTGCCTTCTTATATATACGAAATCCGCCGTAACGGGCAGATCGTCAAGGAAAGGAGGCCAGTCTGTCAGGCAGACAGCGATATTGGCATCTGAAAGCATGTTGAACACTTTCTTAGTAAGCCAGCTTTTATGTCTGAATTCGAAAACATGACGCACAGGGTACTTTTTCAGGTTTTCGATAAAATCCTCAAGGTTCTTAAGGTTAAGCTTCAGGTTAGGAGGCAGCTGCCAGAGTATGACTTGCAGTTTCTCCAGAAGCGGGGCTGTTGCATTAAAAAAAGTAGAGAGCGGAAGTTCCACGTCTTTGAGCTTTTTAACATGAGAAATAAAACGACTGCCTTTTAAGCAGAAGGTGAAATCCTGAGGTGTTTCCTTATACCATCTTTCAAAGGCTTCTTTTTTAAGAAGACGGTAAAAAGTAACATTAAGTTCAACTGTATTGAACTTATCCATGTAAAATGACAGCCACTTTTTATGTGGCAGGTCATCAGGGTAAAAAGACCCCTTCCATGAATCATATAAAAATCCGCTGCATCCTATTCTAAATTTGGGCATTGTCGGAATACATTATACACGGAAATGCTAAAAAATAAAACAAAAAAGTTAAAAAATGATTCCACCACCCATTACTGTGTCCTCATTATAAAAAACTGCGCTCTGGCCTGGAGCAGGAGCCCACTGAGGTTCATCCAGTTCAACACTAACAGTTTCATCCGGCTCAGGGCTGACTGTGGCTGGGACTTCTTTCATTGTTGATCGTATTTTGACAGTTGCTCTTACAGGATGTGCCAGGGATTCTACGGCAATCCAGTTTAACTCCTTGACTTTAAAGGTGATTCTCATTGCATCTGTTCTTGATCCAACAACTATAGTGTTGTTATTTCGATCAATATCAGCAACATATCTAGGCTCAAGGGATTGAATACCAAGGCCCTTTCTTTGACCTATAGTGTAAAAAGCTAACCCCTTATGACTGCCAATCTTATTGCCCTTTATGTCAATAATAGGACCCGGATGGAGTGATTTATCAGAGTATCCTTTGATGAAATTTTCATATTTGTCATCACCAACAAAACATATTTCCTGGCTTTCCGCCCTCAATGCTGTGGCCAGGCCGAGGTCCAGTGCAATTTTCCGGGTCTCTTCTTTTTTCATTTCACCAAGAGGGAATACGGTCCGTGCCAGTTCCTCCTGTTTCATTACATATAGAACATATGATTGGTCCTTTTTGGGATCAGGCCCTTTCTTTAATAAAAAGCGCTGCTTGTCGCTCGACGTTCTGGCATAGTGTCCGGTTGCAACTATATCTGCTCCCAACTGGTCCGCCTTTTCAAGGAGGAAGCTGAACTTTATATGTTTGTTGCAAAGGATGCAGGGGTTGGGTGTTATTCCGGTAATGTATGCTTCACAGAACTCTTCGACTACCTTTGTGTAAAAAGTGTCTCGAACATCTACTGAATAGTGCTTAATTTTTAGTTTGTCTGCTACGGATTTAGCAAGCCTTATAGTTTCAACAGAACAGCATACATTGGAATCCTGTAAGTCTCTTTTGTCCCACAGTTCAAAACTTACACCGATAACTTCGTATCCCTGCTTCTGTAGTAGATAAGCAGCTACGGATGAGTCAACTCCTCCGCTCATTGCGACAATAGCTTTCATGACGGATTTATTCTAGCACAGTGGAAAGATGTTAAAAAATCTCCCCTAACCCCTCTTTGCTAAAGAGGGGGACTTTCCCCCCTTGGGAAAAGGGGGATTAAGGGTGATTTTTAAAACAAGAATAAATAGGTATCGATAGTACCTCTTTAATCAAATGTAATCAGAACTTTCAGCGATTCTTTTGCTTCTGCTACTGTTCGAAATGCGTCTATCGTCCTGTCAATCGGGAAGCGGTGAGTAACAAGCTTTTCGGCTGATACGATTTTTCTTTCAATAAGCTCAAGCGATTGGCGCGTATCGTCGGGTCCGCAGGAATAGCTGGTTACGATATTTATGTCATTGAAGTACAAATGGTTGGGGTCTATTGTGAGGGATTCACCAGGTTTAGCCGGGGTAAATAACACTGCAGTGCCGCCGGGAGCTATACATTGAAGCCCGGTTTCCATAGCTTCCACGCTGTTGGGGCCTATGATTACTATATCGGCTCCTTTGCCTTCCGTTAATGACATAGTTGCTTCCTTTAAAGATGTATTGCTTACATTGATAATGTTATCAGCACCCAGTTCGACTGTTTTATCGAGCCTGTAATCAACCATGTCAGCTCCGATAATTTTCCCGGCACCAAAATGACGGGCAAGCATAACATGTATTGCACCCATTACTCCTAGTCCGATCATTAGCACGGTGTCTCCACTTTTGATGCCGGAGCGTTTAAATGATTTAACTACGCAGGCAACAGGCTCTACCAGCGCCGCGTCTTCGTAACTTACGCTATCGGGTATCCTGAGTGTATCGTTTTTCAAATTTGTTTCAGGAATAAGAACATATTCTGAAATGCCGCCCGGGATAATCCTTGATGTTCGCCACTCGTTACACTGTACGTAGTCGCCTCTGCTGCAGAAACTGCACAGCATACACGGTGCATGGTGGTGAACAAACACCCTGTCTCCGGGGCTGAAGTCTTTAACATTATCCCCGACTTTAATAATTTCACCTGCCGGTTCATGACCAATGACAAGAGGCGCCTTCTTCTCTATATACCAGGGCATCACATCCCCGGAGCATATGCCGGAGGCTTTTACCTTAACAAGGGCCTCGTTCGGCCCGACGTCGGGGATAGGAATGTCCTCGATTCTAATATCGATGAAACTGTATAATTTAGCTGTTTTCATGTGTCTATCGTTATGCGTGAAAAAAAAGGAGAATATTGAATGTCGAACAAGAAATGTCGAATTTCGAAGTGTCTTTGTCTTTACTTCGTTATTCGTAATTCATGGACTCGACATTCGTTATTCGCTTTTACGGCTTTAATACATACTTAAGCCCTTTTCCTTCGCGCAGCAGTATCAAGGCCTTTTCCAGGTCTTTCAAAGGGAACTCCCCTGATATCAGCGGGGACAGGTCAATTTTTCTTTCCGTAATATTCTGATACGCTTTTTGCACATCTGCCGGGGTGTAATGAAAAGAGCCGATTAGCGTCAATTCATCATAGTGCAGCCTGTGCGTGTCATAACTAACACTAGTCCCTGATGGACAACCTCCAAAGAGTACAAGTGTTCCGCCCCTTCTTAAATATTGGGCTGAAGTTTCCCATACATTCACCTGTCCGGAGCATTCGATTACAAGGTCAACACCTAAGCGGGATGTTGCTTCATTGACAATATCCAGCGTATTTACAGGTACGGTTGTTTTATATGCCCCCATCTTTGAAGCCAGTGAAAGCCTGTCGTCAAAAAAATCTGAAACTATAACCTGTATGCCCTTCATGTTCAGATACGCCAGATGCATAAGGCCTATCGGTCCTGCTCCGATTACAAGCGCGGTTTCTATATCATCAAGGTTAAGCCTGCTGTATGGATGAACAACGCATGAATAGGGTTCAAGCATTGCCGCTTCCTCAAACGAGATAGTGTCCGGTTTATGAAAAAGATTTTGATTCACTATATGAGATGGAAGGAGGATGTGTTCAGCAAAGGCTCCCAGGACTTTCTGGTCCATAATCGTATCACACAGGTTGTGCATACCCTTTTTGCAGTATGGGCATAACATGCAGGGAGCACTGTGAGTGCCCATTACATGATCACCTTCCTTAAAAGACCGTACGTCTTTACCGGTTTTGATGACAGTGCCGGAATATTCGTGTCCAAAAGGCCCTGGCATCGGGATGAAACTATGCCCGCGGTCATAGGCCTTAAGGTCTGTGCCGCAGGTAAGGGCAGCTTTTACCTTTACAAGGACCTGCCCTCGGATTGGCTCGGGATCAGGGACATCTATGATTTCGATCTTGCCTGGTTCTATGAGTGTAAATTGTTGCATGAATAAAAAAAGGTTTCAGTTATCAGTTGTCAGTGATCAGTAAAAAAAGAACAGTATATTACTGATTATTAGATTAAACGATTGCGATTATTTTATTCTATAAGGGTTGTGGCAAAAAAAACAAAAAAAAGAACGAAAACCGGCGGGACTAAAAGACTATCATTTCCAGATGATGAAAAGAGCCGTTCCTGGTTGAAGCTGCTGCTTGAGGCATATCATATAGTAGATAAGGGTATAACTAAATCAATAGTTGAAGAGAAAAAGAAAGGCCGAAAGCTGGCATGCGGCAGGGGGTGTTCAACATGCTGTTCTACTCATCAGGATATTCCGATATACCCGCTGGAGCTTGTCGGTATTGCCTGGTATGCTGCTGATAAAATCTCAGGAGAGATTCGTGATGTCCTAAAGATGCAACTCTCTGCTTTTAAAAAAGGCTCTCCCTGTCCTTTTCTTGTGGACGGGGTCTGTGCAATACATCCTCTGAGACCGATGGCCTGCAGGCAGTTCAATGTATTTAATAAACGCTGTGAAGAGGGGGAGGACCCTTTTCATACACGTCGTGAAGATGTAATGGACCCGGTTAAGAAGCATGTTGATCAGGCATTCTATATAATGCTGCCATATTACAAAGTAGAAAACGAAGCGGAGCGGATCAAGATTATAGAAACCGGCTCATTTCACCGGATGGCAAAGGAACTCCACTCCTGCAGCTGGAACGAGCTTGCAGGGAAGATGGAGCGAAGAGATAAAAAAGAATGACAAATTACGAACAAAACCTTGACCATCACAAACCCTGTAAGGTATAAATAACAGATGACAATCCGGGAAAAACTCTCAAAATTACCGCAGGTTAACGAATGCCTTAATAGTTCCCATGGTCAGAAATGGCTTGATTCGTTTTACAGGTCTATTGTTGTCCGCTCTATCAGGGAAGTGATTGATGCGAAGCGTAAAGCTGTTTTAGGAGGGGCTGAGACTGACCTTTCACTTGATGCCCTTGCCTGTGAAATTGAAGGGGTGATAAGAAAACATTCTGCGTATAAACTCAGGCCGTTAATAAATGCCAGCGGTGTTGTTATTCATACGAATCTGGGCAGATCGATTCTTTCTGACAAGGCAATCGAAAATGTTGTAGCAGCAGCAGAGAGTTATTCCAACCTGGAGTATGAAATAGCAAAAGGCAAGCGGGGTAAGAGATATTCTCACATACAGGACATTATAAAGGAATTGACCGGGGCAGAGGACGCGATAGTTGTTAATAATAATGCAGCAGCCGTGCTCATATGTCTTGACACTTTTGCCAGGGGGAAAGAGGTCATTGTCTCGCGGGGAGAGCTCGTGGAGATCGGCGGCTCATTCAGGGTTCCCGAAGTTATGAAAGCCAGCGGTGCTATATTGAGAGAGGTTGGCGCCACAAACAAGACACACCTGCGTGACTACGCAAATGCTGTGTGCGGCAATACAGGTCTTTTAATGAAAGTTCACCAGAGTAATTACAAGATAAT
>PIVU01000182.1 GCA_003354025.1 Nitrospirota bacterium | reverse complement strand
CCTGCTTTGGGACATCCGGACATTGGCAGGCAACCATCTGGCTTTCACATTTTTCTTTAAATTCCTTCTGGATAGAGTTTTTCTTCATAGGGCCTCCTGAAATTAAATGTACTTATGATCTTAAGTACTAATCGGCTGAATTACGATGAATCTTGAATAGGAAAAGTAATGAGTCCCTTGTTAATGACAGAAAATATCATGTATAGTTTTGAATATGTACAGAAATAAATAGGATTACTTGTTATGTTTCAAAAGCCGGACATAAAACAACCTACTAATTAAGCAATCTAACTGATAAAATACAGCTGACCAAATCATGAAAGTTCCAGGGTAACCATGCAGTGGACCTTTGTAACATAACCGCAGTTAAGATTGGAGAATACTTGTGACTAATAACGATGTCTTACGACGTATCCGCTATACATTCGACTTTAGCGATTCCAAAATGATTGCCCTGTTTGCCTTAGCTGATCATAAGGTAACTCGGGATCAGATCAGCGATTGGCTGAAAAAAGATGATGATCTTACCTTTCAGGAGTGCAGCGACACGGAGCTGGCGATTTTTCTGAATGGTTTGATTATTGATAAACGAGGCAAAAAAGAAGGGCCGCAGCCCGAGCCGGAGCAGCGTTTAACAAACAATATCATTTTTAGAAAACTGCGAATCGCATTAAATCTGCAGGCCGAAGACATTTTGGAAATTATGAAACTGACTGATATGCTGATTAGTAAACACGAATTGAGTGCACTTTTCCGCAGGCCCGATCATAAACACTTCCGCAAATGTAAAGATCAGATCCTGCGTAATTTTCTGCAGGGTATGCAGCTTAAATATAGAACTGACATTTAATTGAAAGCAGGGTTAAAAGGGAAAGGGCTTTTTAATATTAATTCAGGAGACATAAATTTTGAACGATACTATTCCTGCAAAGGAGTTAGCTTCACGATGGGAAAGGTGCAGAAAGCTCCTTCATCAATTTATTCCTCAGGCTCAGGGAGTATTAGTATTCTCTCGTTTGAATATTTATTATTTCACGGGTTCATTCGTTAACGGAGTTCTTTGGCTGCCTCTTAGCGGCGAATCTGTTTTGTTTTGCAGGCGCGGGCATGAAAGAGCGAAAATTGAGTCACCAATTAAGCATATTTACTCATTTAAATCTTATGGGGATATTGAAATAATCCTTAACGATTTGGGTTCCCCTTTGCCTCGGGAAGTCGCCGCAGAGATGAACGGGTTATCCTGGGCGCTTTCAAGCAGTCTTATTAAACACCTGGCTGCCTGTCAGTTCATTCCCGCTGACAGGATAATTGGTATGGGCCGTGCTAAAAAGTCGGAATGGGAACTCAATATCCTTAGAGAAGCAGGCTCCAGGCATGATAGATGTTTAACAAAACTGCTGCCTCCTTTTCTTCATGATGGAATAAGTGAACTGGAGATATCTCATATAATATCGGAAATATTTTATTCCGAAGGCCATCTTGGAATTTTGCGGATGGAGAATTATGGGGAGGAAGCATTTCTCGGACATATTTCGGTTGGTGACAGCGCCAATTACCCAAGTGTCTATAACGGTCCTGTTGGTCTTCGAGGTGCTCATCCGGCGGCACCTTATATGGGGTCTGCAGAAGTTAAATGGACGACAGGGAAGCCGCTTATTGTAGATAATGGGTTTACTCATGCCGGTTACATAACCGATAAGACTCAGGTTTACTGGCTTGGCGAAAAGGGAAGCATGCCGGTGAATGCTGGAGAGGCACATAACTTTTGTATTGACCTGCAAAATCAAGTTGCAGAACTTCTGAAGCCGGGAACACTGCCTAGTGAGATCTGGAACCATTGCCTTGCTCAAGTTGAACGCTCCGGGTGGAGTGCCGGCTTTATGGGGTACGGGAAAAATAAAGTATCATTCGTAGGCCATGGCATTGGACTTGCCATAGATGAATACCCTGTTTTGGCAAAGGGATTTGATTTGCCTCTTGAAGAAGGGATGACCATTGCTGTTGAACCTAAAATTGGTATCCAGGGTTTTGGAATGGTGGGTGTTGAAAATACTTTTGAGGTAACACGTGAAGGCGGAAAATGTTTAACAGGTGATAATTTTAATATTATTAGCATATAAATGAAAGTAAAAATACATAACACACCGCTCAACCCTTGAGTACCAAACAGGTAAGTAACAATAGCCGTCTAACATATCATTTGCGAGGGGTATACACATTAAATCTATAAGCATATTAGGAACCGGCTGGCTTGGGCTTCCTCTGGCCGAATATTTTGCCAGGATGGGTAATTGTGTAAAAGCTTCGACAACATCAGAAAGCCGCCTGCAGGAATTAACGTCTATCAAAGTTGAACCATTCGTTATTGATATTGAGAGGTTGTCCGGGAACATTCAAACATTTCTTCAATCAAATATCTTAATAATTAACATACCGTCAAAGAACATAAATGGTTTTGGAGACCTGATTGAAAAAATAGAAAAATCTGAAATTGAAAAAATATTATTTGTTAGTTCTACCTCAGTTTATGAGGACAGGAATAAAACAATATCAGAATCCGATGGTGATGAATCAGCACTGAGTCCGCTGCTGACAATTGAAAACCTTTTTAGAGACATTGGTAAAATTAAAACCACAATTGTGCGGTTTGGAGGATTAATCGGCTACAGCCGGAATCCCGGCAAGTTTTTTAGAAAAGGGAGGCTTGTTCACAATCCCGACTCTAATGTGAATCTTATTCATCGTGACGATTGTATTGAAATTATAAGTCGAATTGTCGAGAAGGAAGTGTGGGGTGAAGTTTTTAATTGCTGCGCTGATACTCATCCCACTAAAAGAGAATTCTATACTCAAGCGGCTGAATCCATAGGGGTTCCTGCTCCGGAGTTTGCGGATTCAGGTGCCACATCGTTTAAGATAATCAGCAGCCAAAAGGTGAAACAGATTTTGAATTACCAGTTTTTGCATGCCGATTTAATGAAAATAAAATTTTAGCAATGCTTTATTGAAATTCTGGGATATTAATATGATTACTGTCATCGAACATTATGAAGCACACTTAGCCCGATAAAACAAAGGAATGTTATTGTGGATGAACTGATGCTGCTTACAGATGGAAGCGTTAATACTCAGTCAAATATTGGATATGGGGCGTACCTCGCTGTGACTGAATATGGACTGTCGATAGATTTAATGAAGGAGCGCGTGAAGGTGAGGAGATTTGATCATACTTCTTCAACGAAGCTGGAATTGCAGACTCTATTATGGGCTTTTAGCGATATTAATGCTCTGGGGAAAAAAGTGATTGTTTATACTGATTCACAAAACATCATGGGGTTGAAGGGAAGACGTGAACGGTTTGAACAGAATAATTATCGTTCAAAGAAAAACAGGCTGCTTAACAACTATGAGCTGTATCAGGAGTTTTATCGCATGACCGATCAGTTGAATTGCGAATTTGTTAAAGTGCGTGGACATCAGGCATCGAATCAAAAGGATGATATTGACAGGCTTTTTACACTGGTGGACAGAGCATCAAGGAGTGCACTGAGAAGAGATAAGCATTGATATTCCACCCAAAATTGTCCGGAAATTTAGAGACTAACCCCTAACTTCCTAATTTGCTGCATAAATTTAAGCCATCCAAAGCCCTAAGTGAAATCAGAAAAATTCCTACTTAATGTATACGTTGTAATAACCGATATATATTGTAATGGGGTTATTCAGTACGTATAAGAGCCGTTGTGGACAGATATGCATTGTTTTGAAAACACTCAAGCGGGTATCCCGGTTCGGAGTTGCGCTCTCTTTCATGATACTGTTTTGGAGTGCGGTTTTTATTCTATTTTCTTCATCAATTGCAGAGGCGGAACCGGATACCTTTGTTGACAGGGACAATTGCCAGCTTTGTCACAGATATCCCACATTGGGACGACACGACGGCAGTGGTGAAAGAAGGAGTTTCTATGTAAACGGTAATGCTTATGTTACTTCTCTACATGGAAAGTTCAGGTGCACAGAGTGTCACAAAGGACTCGATAAAATCCCGCATTCCGGCACCTTAAAGGTTGACTGTGCCCAAACATGCCATGTCGAGAATTCCACAAGAGAGTTTTCACATAAAAATGTGATTGAAACATACGATGCCAGTGTTCATGGAAGGGGTACTGGTGATAATGAAAAACCTTTTCCCGAAGACCTGCCTACCTGTGAATACTGCCATAATAATCGTGATTACTATTCCCGGGATAAAAGCAGAATGTCACCCAAAGATGACCTGGCGACATTTAGACGTGCCGGTGGTCAATTGAGAACTCAAATGGAAGTAGTTGAACTGTGTACAAGCTGTCATGGAGACGAGGAGAAGATGGCGCGCCATGGTCTTGAAAGTACACAGACATATAAAGGCACCTTCCACTGGGAAGCGATGAAATATGGAGCTGTCGATGCTCCTGACTGCATTAGCTGCCATGTTTCACTGGGATCCTCTGTCCATGATATACGTGCTGAGGATGATCCGGAATCATCTATCTATCTGGGGAACAGGGTGAGCACCTGCAGCAATGAAGGCGGACTCCAGTCGTGTCATCCGGGATCAAGCGAAGGCTTTGCTTCGGGCCGTGTCCATGAGTATGGAGAGAAGGCCAAACTCATGAATACTGAAAACAGTGCCGGTCTAATAGGCGACACAAATGCTGGAACTCTGAAGCAGTCACAGGGCAAAGTTCTGGACGATGAGGCATTCCATTATAAAGTTCTGAGTATTATTCGGCTTATCTATAAGATATTAATTGGCTTCACTATAGGGTTTATGGTTTTTCATCAGGCTCTGGACTATATGCGGGCCAGGAAAAAACATAAAATGTCCCATGGGCTATATGAAGGATGATGGCATGGACAGTGATAAATTAAACAAGAATAATAATAGTGCAGCATCAGAGAGTAAATTGTATTTTATACGATTGAACTACTCTGAAAGGCTGCAGCATTTTATCCTTGTAACATGTTTTGTGGTCCTGGCGATTACCGGTTTTATGCTGAAGATGCCGGAAGAAATGGTCAGTTCCCTGGGATCGAGCAGAGAGATGGTGTTTTTTTGGCGCGGTGTGCTGCACCGTGTGGCCGGCACGGTAATGATACTGGTAAGCATGTATCATATGTTCTATCTTATCGCGAAACCTGCAGGAAGGCGCTGGATTGCCGATATGATGATGAAGCCCAAGGACCTGAAGGAAATGGGTCAGACCTTCCTCTACTACTTTGGAATAAGAGATAATCACCCTGAATATGACAGGTTTTGCTATAAGCACAAGTTTGAGTACAGCGCCCTGTTTTTTGGAAATGCAGTGATGGCTGTTACTGGACTGCTCCTCTGGACAGAAAGCGAATGGACTAAATTTATCCTCGATATATCTATCCTTATGCACGGCATGGAAGCTATCCTGGCTTCACTGGCTATTACTGTCTGGCATTTGTATGAAGTGCATCTTAGACCTCACAAATTTCCTGTGGATAATATGTGGCTTACAGGTGTGATTGATGAAGATGAAATGAAGGAAGAGTATCCGCTGCATTATAAAAAGATAATGGCCGATCCCGAGCTGCAGAAAATATATGTGAAAGAAATGGGACCATGTGCGGACTATAATGCGTCCATGCCCGATGTGGACAGTGATGAGGCATTAAACAATAAAACTGTCTTAAAGGATGACACAGTTACTGACCTGTCCGATGAACAGGACAGGGATATGAATGGAGAATAGCATATCATCTGAATGTTATTAAAAATATATGGGTAAGATTATAGGCTTAATAAAGAAAATGATTATGTTTCTGACCAGGACGGTGTATATTAGCATTTTTGTGGTGATATGCGTCCTGCTTCTTAAATTGCTCTATTTCCCCGGGCAGGGAGATGCTTCAAAGAGCTCGCTGGAAAAAGCCCTCATGATCAAAGAATATGCACGGAATGAACAAATGATTAAAGATATTGTGAATAAAAACGAACCTGAGACCCGCAAACATTTTCATATTACTGATGAGTATGTATTGAACCTGGAGGATGAGCCTCCCATTTGCCTGACATGCCATGGAGTATATCCTCATAATATGAAGAAGAAGGTCATATCTCTGCTTAACTTGCATGTTGGTTTTATGGCCTGTGAAATATGTCACATTCCCAAAAATCAGGATAAGGGCAACAACTATCTAAGATGGGCAGACCTTCGGTCCGGGGAAATATCTATGAAAGTCAAAGGTGAATACGGTAAATATAAAGCAAAAATAGTACCGCTTAAAGTAATAAATGGAAAAACGGAAAGAGTAGATAAAATAATGAGCGGGGTATTTATAAAAGTATATGAAGAATTGAAGAACCAGTGGGATTCCCAGGAGGAAAGGCATGCAGAAGTGAAAAAGCTCCATGATAAGCATTACATAGACAAGCCGGTCTCCTGTAAAGATTGTCATAA
>PIVU01000435.1 GCA_003354025.1 Nitrospirota bacterium | reverse complement strand
TTCCGCCTTTTGCGTTATCAAAGTAACTCTTGACCGCCTCGTCGTTGATCTGCTGCGCGATTGGCGCTTGTTCTTTAATCAATTGTTTTTCATTCATAGTTTCCAACCATATATGGCGGTCAATCCGAGGACATAGACGATAAGGGCATAAATCCATTTTTCCCCAAATTTGGGTGTTTTAATTGGCGCGACATTCAAGGCAGCCAATGAAAAAATGGCGACATAGAGGACCGCTGAAAAAGTCGTATGGCTAAAAAGCGCTTCAAACAGAAAAATAAAGGAGAGAATGATTCCATTGTTGTCAACCGCCATTCCTATATAAGTCGAATCTTCATTCAGGCCGAACAGATTGAAATAACTCAGCCGTATAGCGCAGGAGGCGACTATCAAAAAGGCGCCGGGTAGAAACCATGGGTTGAATTCTCCATAACTCAGGAGAATAACGGCTGGAAGAATACCAAAGCTTACAATATCGATTAATGAGTCAAGTTGTCCCCCGAAATTCCGGTGGACGCCAGTGCGCCCCTTCATTCTTCGGGCAATTATTCCGTCGCTCCAGTCAAAAAGGATAGCCCAGAGCAATCCGATGATCGAGGCGGGGAAATTGCCCAAAAGGGCAAAGTATATGCCAATCATTGCAGATAAAAGTCCTGCAAGCGAGCAGATATTGGGAAGGTCCCTCACAAAAGAAAGCATTGTGGGTTGACCTGTTTGTTCAGGTTTTTGGTTTGTCATTACATTACATCAATTAATGCGGCGACCAATTTAACATTTTCCGCTTCTGTGCGGCTGGCAATACGGACATAACGATCCGAATCAGGCTGGGTTTTACCCTCGCAGTGTTTTATGTACATGTTATGTTCAATAAATAATTTTTTCGTAATTTCGGGGGCGCTTTGAACTGAATCTGGCAAACGACAAAAAATGTAGTTTGCGTCCGGTTTAAAAACCGTCATGCCTTCAATGTCACTCAGCTTTTTATACATGCTGTCTCTATCAGATCGAACTTTCTTGCAGCTTTCAATAAACTCCTGTTTGTAATCAGGCAAAATCCGTAAAAACTCTTCCGCGAACCCGTTAATGTTCCAGATATGAACGCCTTTTCTCACCGCTTCGGCAAATATTGAGTTTGCCGTCAGCATATAACCAAGCCTGATTCCACAAATTCCGTAGGCTTTGCTCATGCTTTTAAAGATCGCCACATTCGGATATTTTTCAATTTCCCGTTCCAAAGTTATTTGCTCCGGCCCCTCAGCAAAATCCAAAAAAGATTCGTCAACAATCAGCATGCAGCTATGGGATTCAAGTTTTTTAGCAAGCCGGATAAGGTCTGCCTTGGGAATTAACAACGATGTTGGATTGTTTGGTGTCACAACAACAGCCACATCAGCTTTTACTTTAAACGCTTCCGCCGCGAATTTATCCACATCCAACTGAAAAGACGGGAACTCAAGTGGGAATTCAACTATCTGGCCAGGATGAGCGGCGTTGGCGTATTCATTAAAAGAGGGCACGGGAACAATTAACTTGCCCGCTATATGACCGGACACTATTTTGATTAACTCTGACGCCCCGTTTCCCACAACAATTCTTTCA
>PIVU01000434.1 GCA_003354025.1 Nitrospirota bacterium | reverse complement strand
TGTCATCCCATAACATGCAGAAAGAAGCTTTTTCATCTGAGCGGCATGCTTTCATGACTGACCACTTCAAGGTAACAGGAGCTAATAGTGTAGTTATAAATGCTACAAATATCAAAGCGGAGAACTGGTCTTGCGTCAGCAAGGGTTCAGAAATTATATTGGATGACATTAGTTCTCCGCTTAGTTTTAATACGATTGAGGCCACCACAATTTCAACTGCCCCCCGTCCGTTCATACCAAAGCCGATGATAGTTGATTCCCAGAAATTTCGTCTGAAGACAGCATACCCTGCGCCGCAACCCACTACCTTGCCGATAACAGCAACCAGTGTAAGCACAAGCGCAAAAAATATAAATGATATATTCAAGCTGAAGCGGAGATGGAAGGAAAGAGATGCAAAAAATATCGGGACCAGAAATCCGTAACTTATCCCGTAGAATCGGTCCTGGATGGCATTATATATCTTAAGGTCCATAATTTCTTTTCTCACATACTGACCGGCGAGAAACGCGCCGATTATCAGGTGCAGGCCGACAAACTCTGCAAGGTAAGCCATTGTAAGGGCAGCAACCATTGCAAAAGTGAAGGCATTGCCTTCGCGGTCATGCAGCCGTTTCGTGATTTTCGGAATAACAAACTGACCGAGCAGGATAGTTAAACCGAAAAAACCTATTATCTTAATTATAGTAAATGATATTTCCGCTGCATTAAAGCTGCCTGTTTTGGCGAGACTCAGCAGTACGGACAACCCGATTAGGGAGAGAATATCGTCTGCAATCGCAGCCCCTATAATAATATGCCCAAGGTGAGTAGAGCTGATTTTCATTGAGTGCAGTATGACTGACTGGACTGCTATTGCAGTTATGGAAATCCCCATCCCCACAAAGAGTGACTGATAAAGGGTCCCTCCGAATGCCCGCGTAGTGAAGTATCCAAGGATAAAGGGCAGTATGAAACCTCCGGCAGCAACTGCAAGAGAAGGACGGATATGCTCAAGGAGTTCCTTGGGGTCCATTTCCATGCCTGTATGAAACATCACAAAGAAAATGCCAAGCTCGGCAAGCAGTTCTATCCCAGGTGATGCTGCAACTATTCCCAGTAATGGGGGACCGATTATTACACCGGCTATCAACTCTCCCAGAACAAAGGGTAGGCCCAGACGCACAAACAGACTGCCCATTAGCCAGGCAGCAACAAGGATTATAAGAAGACTTATTAGTAATTGTGGAGTTAACATTTATTATATTCTCCCGAAGGTGGGACAAGATATCGTTTTGACTGATTATATCACAAAACAGGACCATACAAGGGTGGTATTACATGCAATATAATTTGAGACTGCGAGCGCGAGTTGATGAAGCGGATGTTTTTTTTAGAAGTTATTTCTTCTTTCTCTTGAGAAAGGACCTGAAACCTAATGCAGCACTGCCTGAAAAAAACAGGACTGAACTGACCGGTTCCGGAACTATCGGGGTGCCATTGGGGCGGACTACAAAATCAATTTTCTCGTCACTGTTGAAATTACCTATAGCAAGTGCACTATTATAAGCTCGTACGAATTGACCGTTGTCCTTTCCGCCTTTTGCGTAGAAATTGCCCC
>PIVU01000433.1 GCA_003354025.1 Nitrospirota bacterium | reverse complement strand
TTAGAGATGCACATCCCATAAGCAAGCCAACAATGAGGATGATATAAACAAAATATTTCATCTTCTTTTTTCCTTTCCCTGCCCGTGGGTGGGGTCAGACCTACACAGGCTGTCCGAGAATAGTATTCATATCAACCTTCAAAATTTAGAGTATCCAATAGCCTTTATAGTTTTATTATAATAGCTGTCCGCATTTAGCATTCAAAATTGTTTCCAACCTTTATCGTAAGCGATATTGAAGCAATATCTTTATAATCGACGTATTCCCTGGCTATATTGTCTATATCATCTCCGGCATTATTCCCAGTTTTAACATTTTCTTTATATTCCATCCAATACACATGAGCTTGAACTCTGCCGTTACTTTTTCTATCCCTCGCAACAGAAAGTTTCGATATCCCAGGTTATATTTTAAATGCCCAAAGACAGGTTCAATGGTGCATTGACGCTTTAAATATTTTTGCTTCCCTTCTTCGCTGCTCAGTTTCTCCCTCATCTTCTGCAATAGGGGCTCTCTGGTATCAATTAACAATTCCCGCATTTTTGATTTGGTGCATAATGAGCGTTTTGTGCATTCCCTGCATTCTCTGCCCCGGTATACCTTATGGTTCCATTGGCGTTTTCTTGTCCTGTTCTTTCGTGTCTTCCAATATTTTAACGGCTTCCCTTCCGGGCAAATATAACTGTCTGTCGATTCATCATACTTGAAGTTGCTGTAATGATAACGGTTTTCTTCTTTCTCGTATTCTCCTCTCTTGTATTGCCGAAAATGATCATCCGGGACATACCCGTCTATTCCTTTTTGTTCAAGATATTCATAGTTTCTATAGCTCCCATATCCACTGTCCGCGGCTACTTCTTCTACTGGCTCTTTAATGTTTGTCTCTGTTTGTTCTATCATTGGCTCCAGTTGCTTTCGATCATTTGCTTCTGTTACTGCTTCCGCTGCTACTATTATCCCCTCATCTGTTACTGCTGCCTGACAGTTGTACGATGGTCTTACATCTTTGCTGCCACCTGCTTTCATATGGTTGGCATCCTTGTCAGTAAGGTTTATCTTTTTCCGGTCTTCTTCTTTCAGTATTTCTAATGCCTCTTCTATTTTGCTCTTAAGATATTTACGGTTTGTTAGTTTCTGCATTATTTCCTTCTGTTGCTCTTCCATTTCGCAACTCTCATCTTCCTGCTTATCTATTGCTTCAGCTTCCTTTATTATTTTCTCTATTTCTTCTTTTATCTCTGTTAACCATTTCTCATATCCTTTTTTATCTTTACTCCTCTTTGCTGCGGCACTGCCTTTTAGCTTTGTCCCGTCTATATGGATCTTTCCTATACGGCTGCACCCTAATTCGTTCAATATCCTTATTATGTCTATAAAATATTCCCCGATCTCTTTTGTATTGTTCTTGCGAAAATCGCTGATTGTTCGATGGTCCGGATTGTAGCACTGCATTAAATATATGTATATTTGATCACTTATACATTTCCCCTCTAACTGTCGGCTGCCCCGTACTCCCGTGGCATAGCCGTAAAATAATAAACTTAACATCAGCTTCGGATGATATGTGTTTTGTCCTTTAAATGAATACTTCGCTTCTAT
>PIVU01000181.1 GCA_003354025.1 Nitrospirota bacterium | reverse complement strand
TTCCTGGAAAACAAGATGTCTGAAACCCGCTCTGCCTATGTCGCTGCCCTCAATATTAAAGATAGTCCCAACATCGAAGACCGACCCTCCTGCAGTTGTTTCACTAATAAGCATGTCCGGGTGTTCCGGTACATTATAAAGGTTTTGCACTGAACCTGAATATATAGGATTAACGAGCTGCAATTTAATAGTATCAGGGTTATTACTCATTTCTACCTCCACAATTTATATTGGCAAATACCAATAAGTCTATTTTTTATCAAAAGTTGAAAATATCATTCCGGTCGGGGATTCGAGAAATCAATGATTACTCGCTCAATTAATCAGTAAATGGCAAAAACCAGAGGTTTCTAACGTAACTTTTCGTATACATTTTAGTCAATAACAGAATAAGGCTATACTCTATCCTGAAGCATACCCAAGCTGCAAAAAGTGCGGTATTCAAGGAAGTTGCACGTTATTACCCCAAAGGTCATAGAGTTTTTTGTCCTTAAATTATGATAAAATTATTTTATACCTTTTACAGAGGAGAAGTATTGAAATGTTAAAAACTTTTGTGTGTCAGATTTGCCTTCATATCGCATTTAACGAAGCACCGGTTGACTGCCCGGTGTGCGGGTCTGCAATTGAGAATTTTGAAAATGACGTAGACGCAATTACAACACCAGTGGATCCTGCTAACCTGAGTGAATTTGAAAAGAAGCACATTCCTGCCATTCGACTGGAGAGGGCCTGTACAAGCGAGTCCGGGGGAGCCTGTACTGATGTCTTTATTAAAGTCGGCGAAATCGAACATGTAATTGAAACAGAGCACTTTATTGAATTTATAGATATTTATATTAACAGGCAATACTTTTCACGAATTGTTTTCACTCCCAAGAAAATCTATCCATCTGTTCATTTGCATGTTAACGCGGACAAAGGCATGTTTTCTGTCATTGCACATTGCAATATCCACGGCAGCTGGCGCAGCAAAATTAAGCTTGATTGATGCATCTTAAGTGCCTCTAATGCATTCCCATATCCACAAATAATAAGTTTGCATATAGTATAAAGCCTGCTATAATTTGCTCATGAAAAGTGACAGCTACAATGCCCTGTACTCTCTGTCTGCATTGATCATCTGCATTCTGTTTATTACCGGATGTCAAACAGGCGGAAGCAAGAAATCCGGAAAAGCCGCTCAGGGCCTCATCAATACAGGCCTCACTCCAATCTATACTGATAATGCAGAGTGTCCTGAGGTTGTCTCTTTTTTCGGAGACCGCACACGGTATGACGGCAGTTACAGACCCAAACGTGCTAATGACGGGTTTCATGGCGGAATAGACATAACACTCCCGATCGGCACTCCTCTCATTGCAATCGCTGACGGCACTGTCATTCAAATAGCCAGGGGAGGAATGATGGTCGGTATCAAGATCATGCTCCAGCATTCACCCGAAGACACCGGTCTGCCGGTCTGGACCTATTCCAAGTATCAGCACCTGGTTGAAACCCCTTCACTCGAAATCGGCGACACCGTAAAGATGGGGCAGATTATAGCATTATCAGGCAGGACCGGAACCGTGGGAGGACATTACGGGTCTGCCGGCTACCCGCACCTGCATCTAAACATATATGCGAGCGACTCGAATAAATACAAGACTAAAAAGGGCTTTCATAAGTTAAAAGTTAAAGGTAGCAAATACCTTGACCCGCTCGCCTTGTATTTCGGAAAAGAACTGGACAGTCACAAGATCCTTGCATTACCAGAATCAGAGAAGACCTTCCCGGTCCCCTTCAAAGACACTAACGGAAAAATCACACCGGACAACACACGTTTTGTATGGCCCGTGACGTGCAGTTTGTAATTCATAAGGCTCTAGACTAGCAGAAAATATCTGATAGCCTAGAGCCTTAGTAATTAATTAATCGGTGGAGCTGTACATATATCAGCGCTGTCCTCCCGGCCTCTTGCAAGACCGTCCTTGACTGATTTGGCTGAGTATTTGAGATAGGGAATTATAATGTCGTTTTTGTTTCCGCCGGTCCCATCATATGTAATAGATACCATGGGGGTCCCGGTTATTTCTTCTATTTCTTTTGACATTGCCTCGGTAACAAGAGACGGACAACAGAAGGCAGGACTGGCCTGGACAAATAGGGATAAATCCGGATAGTGCTTTTTCAAATAGTATATTTTCATTATGTTATCCATTGCCTCCCCGGTATTTTCTACCCTGATATTGTATGCCGACAGGATCTTCTCGGGCGAGTCATTATATTCGAAATCAGGCTCCTTCAACACACGTTCAAAGTGCTTATAATATAGCTTCCCCATCATCATGGCTGAGGCAAAGAATGTTTTTGTAGAAATAACATTCAGGTATTTCCCTTCAATGAACCATTTTCTTAAATACTGCCCGGAGATCATTTTCAGAAACGAACTGAATGGAGTTGAAATTACCTCGCCGCCGTTGTCTTCAATAAAACTTACAAGGCCCTGGTTCATAACGTCATTATCACGTACATACAGATCACCGAATACCGCCACCTTCGGCCTCTGTTCGTCATGTACTTCAATTGCATCAAAATACGAAACAGCCTCTTCAACCGCAGCCTCTTTTGTGCGGTTTCCAAGAAACGCATCCGCCAGAACGTCAATACTTTTCTTTATTGCCCTGTCGGTTTCCCCTTTTTCCTTCTCATATGGCCGTATTTTACAACCCATTTTTCTGACAAGTCCACCGAACATGTAGGCAAAATACGAATTCAAAGGCAGCTTAACCGAGAGGTCCACAAAAGACATGCTGCCTGTATATACTTCGGCGCCGGACATACCGCGACCATGTGTATGGAAAATATTTCTTATGTGATGTGGGAACATCCGAAGATTGCACGCCAGGGTTGATGACATTATCCAGAGCACAGTCTTTGAAGGTTCAAGTTCATATTTTTCAACATAGTCAATGAATTCCTGGGCAATGATATTGAGAGGTATACACTGGCCGCTGTTGTGGCGCAGGCTCTTTTGAATGCTCGTGTCAGTCTCCTCCAGAAGCCGCGCATCGATTCCTTCGCTTTTTAGGTTTGCAATAATCAGCGGCATACTGATATTGTCCCAGTTCGGGATAACAAGTGTTTTATCGGCAAGGTTTTTTGCTTTTGACGGGATTAGTGAAGGAACATATTTTACGGGTTGTTCCATACTGTCTGATGCATGAGATTTATAGTGGTTTTTGAAGGCCCGGATAGCCGCCTCAATTCTTGTCTCATACCCTACGCTTGAAGCATGTTCATCCAGTTGTAATATCAGATAGGGTTTCTCATGAGATTCCATCAGCTTCTTTATATATTCGGTTACAAAAGAGTCGGGTGAACAATTGTAAGATGTTACAAATACCGGATATGCGCCTGCTGTCTTTGCAACTGCTTCAGCAGCTTTCAGAATTTCCGAGGCATAGTGCCAGGGCAGTTCATTACAGAGAGGTTCAATCGCCTCGATGTCCTCCCGGGAATAGGAGAGCATATCCTGATAAAAGGTTTTGATGCCCAGTGATGCAAATATCTCCGGTATACCGCTGTTCATGGATGCAGGCAGGATCGAGTAGGGCCTCCCGATAAACACAACGTGTATGTCATCAGTGTGTGCAGACTCTTTTATGTAGAGCTCCTTTAATTGCATAGAGCATGTTTCCTTGAATTCAAGAGCCTTGTCATATGCCGAGGAAATATCAAAGTAGCTGACATCGTGGTTTATCACCTGTTTCAGTATGTTGTAGAGCTGGATCTTTGTGTATAAAGGATTATATAAATAGTTAACAAGAGGCATAAGAAACCTGTCCGTGTCGTCCCCGGAACAGGTGTTTGCAACAAGGGATGATGCAAACTGTGTGTAATAACAAAACTGCCGTCTCACATTCTTTTCCTCAGGTTTTCTTTCAAGATAATTGGGCAGGAATATATAGTCAGACCTGTCAAGAAGGTATTTTACATGGCCGTGAAGGGCTGTCAGCGGTGAACAGAATTCAGCTCCGGCAATACGCTTACCATCTTTAACAGCTTCAGTATAGGGTTCACTGGTCATAGTTTTAATAGAGAGCTGTTCAAAAAAGTACTTCCACATGGGAAGGTCTTCATACATGTGCAGCGCTGCGGGGATGCCGATGGTGACATACTCTCTGACCGCTTTAAACGAAAGTATCTTTTTTCTTTCCTGAAGAAGGTTAAATCCTGACTGGTCATTATTTACAAATTTCCTGGTGTCATAATCCCTACCGCATAAAAATCCGTAAGCAACACTATCCCCATCAACACCTGCAATTGTTAATTTGCAGTGATTAGTGCATATCTCGCATACCTCCGACTTTATCGGGATATCTTTTTTGTAAAGCTTTATCCCTTTGAACATGGTTTTCGCCGTACCCTGCTCCAGCAGCATCAGGGCAGCGCCGAGGGCCCCTGTAAGGTGACAGTACTTCGAGACATGGATAGGCTTCCCCAGTCTCTGCTCAAAGGCAGCTATAAGTGCCTTGTTCTTTGCAGTTGCCCCCTGAAAACATATTGAATCCCCTATACTGTTTTCGATGGCAACTTTAGACAGATAGTTTTCTCTTATCGAGTGAAGCACTGACGCAAGGGCTTCATCCACGGAATACCCTTCGGTTAAATAATGATTTATGTCTCTCTCCATAAACACAGTGCATCTGTCGCTGGCAATGGGCGCTCTTTTGCCTTCAGCCCTTGATGAATACTCGGACAACGGACATTTCAGTTTCTGAGCCTGCTCTTCAATAAAACTGCCCGTGCCGGCGGCACAGACATTATTCATGGCTGAAAATGTAACCATCCCCTTACTCAATGTTGTAAATTTTGAGTCCTGCCCCCCGATCTCGATAATAGTGTCCACCTCCGGATCAAGCTCGACAGCTGCCCGGGCATGGGCGGTAACCTCGTCGATTATCAGGTCCGCACCTATTATCTTTCCGGCAAATTTCCTTCCCGATCCTGTAGTCGAAGCACCTATGATCTGCAGGTCTATTTTGTTCTTTTCAATAACATCATCAATAGAAGCAAACAGTTTCTGCACAGCGTGAACAGGCCTTCCGGCAGTACGGGTGTAAAATCCGGCAAGGGCTTTCCTTTCCCTGTTGACAAGAATGGCCTTTGTGCTTGTCGAGCCGATATCTATTCCCAGGGACACTTCATATAGTTCTCCAGGCACAAGGTCTTTATATATATCGACCTCTACTGTGTAGAGATCATTGGCATCAAGATTCGCATATTCATATTTATGCACACTGGTGAAATCAGGGTAGTCGGACAGCTTCAGGCTAAGGGGCTCATAGTAGTGCTTCTTTTCTAGAGGTTTATGAAGGATCATATCATCATGGGAAATCAGCGCTGCCCTGTTTAGAAGGTGCGGTTCTTCCATGAGATTCAAGCCTGCTCCGATAGCTCCGTAGAGCCATGACATTTCATCGGCTATAACATTCATACCGATAATCGACTGTATATGCCGCGCCACGGCCCTGTTCCTTGAGACTCCTCCGGTGAATATAACTGGTGGAATTGTCTGCTGGCCCTTCATAAGCGTATCCACTATATTTTTAGCCAGCCCGTGACAGAGTCCGTCACATATCTCCTCAAGAGAGTACCCTTCCTGCTGGGCATGTACCAGGTCTGTTTTTGCAAATACCGCGCAGCGTGTCGCAATTTTGGGTATTACGCCTTTATTATTAAATGCAATATCGCTCAGCTCCTCTATCCCGCTTAAGTTAAGCCTTTTTGCCTGCTGGTCAAGAAAACTGCCAGTGCCCGCAGCACAGAGAGTATTTGATTTGAAATTCTTATAACTGCCGTCTTCATCAAAACTGATCAGGCCAAATCTTTCACCTCCGACAATCAGTATAGATCCGACCTTTTCATGAAAATGTTTAGCTGCTGCAATAATAGAAATGCGGTTGTCATATCGACTGTTTACTGCAATAATTTCGGGAGTTGAAGAAGTGGATGCAATCCCGCAGATTACAGACAGATCAAATCTGCCCAGGAGTTTCTTGAGTGTTTCCGTGATATTGCCGTGGTGGAATTCATAGGCAAAGTTAACTACCTCTTTAAGCGGATTAATTTCAGCAATTGAAATGGATACCGATCCGATATCTATACCGAGAATATGTGCATTGCTTTGATTCATCATATGTCTCTCTGAAGAAAAAATGACTGCTGAAAAGATACTCTTAATTACATGATAGGTTATTAAACAGGAAAAAGATAGGCAATTAAGTCAGTTAGCACCTTCGGTAGAATATTCTATAAATGAAATGCTTTCAAAGTTTGCCTTTAACTCCACTATGAAATCATCTTTACCTTCCATGCAGATGAAAAGATTCCAAAGTAATATACTTTGTTATATTTTTTCATCAGCTCAAGAAGCTCCATACCGGTCAAGGCTAAGGGATAACAGCGCGTCTTCATTGTTTTCTCAAAGCATAATTCAACTCGAACTTATTGCGGGGCGGAG
>PIVU01000432.1 GCA_003354025.1 Nitrospirota bacterium | reverse complement strand
GGTAAAAGCACTCTTCTGCGGACAATCAATAAGCTCGAACCGATTGATGACGGAGAGATTATTGTTGACGGGATGTACCTTTCCGATCCCAAAACGGACCTCACCTCCCTTAGAGCTGAAATCGGCATGGTTTTCCAGCACTTCAACCTTTATCCCCATAAAAATGCCGTAAGAAATATTACGCTGGCACCCCGTAAGGTAAGGGGATTAAGCAAAAAGCAGGCTACGGACAGGGCAGAGAAGCTTCTTGAAAAAGTCGGCCTCACTCACAGACGCAATGCATTTCCTGTCCAGCTATCAGGAGGGGAGCAGCAGCGCGTTGCCATTGCAAGAAGCCTTGCTATGGAACCTAAAATCATGCTCTTTGATGAACCAACATCAGCGCTTGATCCGGAGCTGATTAATGAAGTTCTTGACGTTATGACTTCTCTTGCAAAAGAAGGCATGACAATGGTCGTAGTTACTCACGAAATAGGTTTCGCACAAAAAGTTGCTGATAAAGTTGTTTTCATGAATGCCGGCGAAATCCTGGAAATTGGAACTCCGCCGGATATATTTGTAAATCCGCAGCATCCACGTACAAAGGAATTTATGAGCAGCGTATTTCACATTCCCATATTTGATAACGGCGAAGAAGAAGAGGAGTAGTCGGGCTATCGAATTTTATTACGAATTTGACTGGAGCATTCCTTTCCGGGAACCTTACCTGGAAATGATAATAACCGGAATCAAGGTTACATTAATAATTCTGGCAGCCACCACCGTTACATCTCTTTGCCTTGGGACTGTTATCGCGGTCATGAGGATATCGAGAATTACCGTCCTTAGAGCACTCGGTACTTTGTATGTCGAAATATTTCGAAATGTCCCGGGGCTTTTCTGGATACTTTTTTTCTACTTTGTGTTCCCGGAGTTAATGCCTGAGAACATAAGGGACCAATTGAATTCTTACGTCCACTATCCAATAGTGGCTGGCATCATGGGACTAACCGTGGACAATGCCTCATATGTCTCCGATATATTACGCAGCGGCCGGCTGGCAATACCTCATGGACAGAGAGAAGCAGCCATATCAACAGGTTTAAGCCGCTTTCAGCAGTATTTCCATGTGCTCCTTCCCCAGATGTTCAGAGCAACTCTTCCACCGCTTGGTACAAGAATGGTCCATAATTTCAAGAACACATCTTTATGTATGGCCATCTCTGCTCCGGAAGTAACCTGGGCTACACAGAACATCGAATCGCTGACTTTCCGAGGGATAGAGGCAACAACCGTCGCAACAGGTTTTTACATAGTGTTGGCAGGGATCATGGTCGCCATAATCATACTTCTGGAAAAATTCTTAAAAATCGACGTGGGCAGCATAAAACACTCGGAAGCATAATAAACAAATGGACTTATTAGGACAGTTTACAAACATAAAATTTTATCTACTGGGTCCCTATCCCCAGGGGGAACTGGGCGGCCTCCTTTTAAACATCGTGCTCGCCTTATTGGCAATAGGATTAAGCTTTGGAGCCGGAGCTTTATTGGGCTACAGCAGGCTTTCATGCCGAATGTATATCAAACTGCCCAGCATGGCCATTATCGAGACTGTCCGCGCAACACCTCTGC
>PIVU01000180.1 GCA_003354025.1 Nitrospirota bacterium | reverse complement strand
TTTGCAGCAAATGCAAGGGAGTTCAGCATCGGACCATCCATAGTGGCAAGGATGCCTGCGGCCGCCATTCCTTTCAGAAAATCTCTTCTTTTGATTCTCATATTACCCTCCTTTCAAACATAGTGTTTAATTGTGATCAAGTTAGATAAATAATAATGTAACACCTTTTGGCGCTGAATCCGTTATTCCAGTTCTGCCACGGCTTCGTCAAAATTTTCAATTGCTATATCAAGCAGCAGGACCGAATACTTCTTGTTATGCACGCCGCCGCCTGCTACTACAATTTTAATGTTTTCCTGACCGACTGCAACCATGGCCATTGCCTTTTTGATCTTGTCGGAAGACTGTTGTCCTTTGGCCCCCTCAATGGCCTGCAGGGCCTCCTGTTCAAGCTCGCGCGCTTCCTCAATCACGTCAAGAACATCAGACTTCCACTTCTCAACCAGTTTTTTCTCACGTTCCGTGTGACAGGCAGCACAGTTGTCGGGATTACCCGCCATGACCTTAACGCCCTTCATATCAGCACTGTCCTTTGTATGGCATCCAAAACAGTTGACCTTCATATTAAAGTGCCTGATTGGATAGTCCTGATCCATGCCTGTGCCACCAGTGCCCGCAATCAGCATCTTTTGTTGTACGTGATGATCAGGATGGCACACAGAACAGTTCCTTCTTGCAACATCCATGAATTCGGTTTCTCTATGCTCTATCGGCTCATGACATTCAAAACAGTGTGCTTCCTGTGACGCAACATGACTCTCATGCATAAGCTTACGGTCATCGCCCTTTTTCAACATTTCCTCAGAATAGTCATGGCAATCAAAGCAGCCTTCTTTCTTGATACCTCCCTTGCCCTGAATAATCTGGTAGTGGCAGCTTTCACATGAGACCTTTGATTCTTCAAGTGTTTTGTGTGTTATGACTTTCTTAGGCGGTTCACCGCCTTCTTCTATCTTATTAAGAGGTTTATCGGGTATTTCGTGGCATGAGGAGCATTTCCCCCTCCCCTCATTGAATTTAGAATTTTTGAAATGACACAGATAGCAGGCCACTTTTGGAACTTCAAAATGCTTTTCATTCGATACGTGCTGATGGCATGTGTCACAGTGGAGCGACTGCCCTTCTATCTGCTTTTCAAAATGGCTCTTGTGGACATAAGAGATCTTTTCAGTGAATTTAATTTTTTTGTTAAGAAATTCATCGTTTTGCGGATGACATTTTGAGGCAATGCAACTGAAATCAGGGACTTTTGCCTTTTTCTGGACAATCTCATCTTTTGTGGCAAGATATGAAAAAAGCTGTCCAAGCCCCTTAAACTTGGCATGGGGAGTCATCTTCTCTCCCGGTGAGTAGTGGCAGTCAACGCATTTTATGTTTTTCTCTGAGTGCTTGTCCTTAGACCACTGATTATAGTGTTTCTTCATAATATGGCAGGAACCGCAAAATTGGGACTGTGAAGTATAATATTCCGCACCGATAATGCCGGACACCGCTATAGCAACTACAACAGCAAGAACAATAAGCACCACTTTTTTACTCATGAGAACATTTTACCTCGTTATTTTTAAATTGCAATTAATGGTTATTTTGAGTGTAAGTAACTGTTTAGAAAGTGTTTCATTGATGTTTCAGACATAATATCACTTTTCTATTTAATACGCAATACCTATGCCAGAAAAAGACTTAATGAAATCAGGCAGTTACATCTAGTAAAAATAGGCGTTTTGCTTAATGATTGCACAGGCCCTGTGTAGTCTCTATACAAATGAGAGCTCATACTAGCCAATATTTACTCAAGCGCTGCTATTGCTTCGTCAAATTTTTCCATAGCAATATCAAGCAGTAATACCGCGTATTTTTTGTTATGGACTCCACCGCCGGCTACCACGATTTTAATGTTCTCCTGCCCCTCAGTCACCATTGCCTTAGCATTCCGGATTATATCATCGGTCACCCTTCCCTGTGCCGCTGATATTGCGTTTATAGCTTCCTGCTCAATCTCCCTGGCCTCATCCAGTACATCTATGATGTCCGTCTTCCATTTCTTGACAAGCTTTTTCTCATCCTCTGTATGGCAGCCGGCGCATTTTGCAGGATCTCCTTTCCAGGCCTGTACCCCCTTCAGGCCATAATCGTCCTGTGTATGGCAGGCAAAGCAGCTGACCTTTACATTAAAGTGCCTGATAGGATAGTCTTTTTTTGTACCTATACCGCCGGTGCCTGCAATAATTTTTTTCTGATACCTGTGATGATCGGGGTGACATGTTTTGCACTGTCCCATTGCCGCATCTATATAATCAGCTTCCTTATGCTCAACAGGATCATGGCAGTTAAAGCAATGAGCATTCTGCTCAGCTACATGCTTTTCATGCATAAGCTTTTTATTAAATACTTCTTTCATGACAGGCTCTTCATTTTCATGACAATCAAGGCAGTTCTTCTCCCTCACTTCTCCATTGCCCCTCTTAAGCTGGAGGTGACAACTCATGCAGGCAACCTTTTTCTCTTCAAGCAGTTTGTGTGTAATGGGCTTTTCATCAGGATTGTCACTGTCTTCCGTCTTTTGCGTCTGGAGGGGCCTGGTCGGGACCTCATGACAGAGAGAACACTTTGACCGTCCTGCATTGAGTTCAAGGTTTTTAAAGTGGCACAGAAAGCACTTGTCAATGGAGACCTCAAAATGTTTCTTCGCGGTCTCATGCTGATGACAGGTCGTGCAATGCATCTCCTGCCCTTCTACATACTTCTCCCTGTCAAAATGTGTTTTGTGAACATAGGGGACAACGGCTTTTGATTTGTCTATTCTTTCATATTCGGCAAACTCGATCTTTTTTGTCCAGTACTCTCCCTCTTTGCCCTTCCCCGTCGTGGGATGGCATTCCGACGCCGTACAGCTGCGGTCGTCGATCCTGGGGCGTGTCCTCACGACCATCTCTCCCATATTCATTACGGTAATCAGTCTCGAAAGGACTTCAAGCTCGGTCCTCATGAATTCCTCTTCCGACATATTTTTTGAAGCTTCTCTTTTATCTTTTGGTATTTTTTTGTGCTCGGGGAGTTTGAAGTCCAATGTCTCGGGCGGATAATGGCACCTTTTACATCCAATGTCTTTGGCGGAATGCTTTCCAGCCTTCCATGTTTTGTATGCTTTTTCTATTACACGCGGATAGGTCAATATGTGACAAAACCCGCAAAAAAACTGTGCTTTTGGTTTGGTATAGTCCTTTGGAGCTTCTGCAGCATCCGCCTTCTCGAGACTATATAAATACGTTGAGGATACAAGTACAAGAACAATAGCAATTGCAAATAACACAACTTTTTTCATAACCTGCTCCTTGTCAGTCCATCTTGATTCATTTCAATAAACACTCACCTTTTTCGGCACAAAAATCACCCACATGTTTTCTTTTTTACGGTATCAGGACATTTAATACTTGTGGACCCCATAGGGCACCGGCATATCTACTTTTTTGATGGCATCAAGAAACTCGATAAGACCTTCAAGTTTATCGTCCTTATGATAATGACATCCGCTGCAGGAATTTGTCTGTTTGTCTATTCCGCCAGCCCTCAAACTCTCCTCCGGAGAGATAAATTGAAATGTATGACTATGCTCATGGCCTGTAGTCTGCGGCATATGACAGGCAATGCAGCTGCCGAATGTATGAATTCTGTGCGCTGCTTTTCTCTCGGTTGCTTTGTGGCAACCCGTGCAGAGGGTATCTGCAGGTGACTTTGTCTGGGACTTAAACTGGGTCCTGTGCCCACCCTCCTGATGAACTCCATGACAGGCTGTGCATATAACTCCTGCATTTGCATGAGCACTCTTCTTCCACTCATTATATTGCTGATGGTGTTTTTTTTCTTCATCTTTCGCTTCAACAAAATATGTAGGCAGCCACTTTCCGACTTTATAGCCGAATGGGTAGCTGTATTTAGTCGGGAAACCATCCTTGTATAGAGAAACATCAATAGTGCTTTCGCCCCAGTTGTGGCACTGTCCGCAAATCATGGCACGGAGCCGCCAGGGCAGCTTTGCCGGGTTAATTATGGTCTCCTTCTCGCCCTCAAAATATACACTTGCAGCCTTTACATGGTTGCTGCCCGGTCCATGGCATGCCTCACATCCAATGCCGATGTCCAGCCAGGTAGAATTAAAGGAGTCCCTGTCAGCGTTATATTTTATTTCCATGCCCGTTACGTGACAACTGCCGCATTTGTACTGCCAGATTCTTCCCGGATCGCTCCAGTAGTTGCCTTCTCCAGGGTAGTGCATTTTCAGACCAAAGTTGTCAACCCATTTTCCTGAACTGGCATTCCACTCAACAGGCAGCACATGTATCTCGCCGTTGGGGAATTTAGTTATGTAGTTCTGCCTCTCTCCAAGGCCTATTACGTGAGAGATTTCGTAATCATGGAGCTCCCAGTCAGGCCCGATGGTGTTTATGTAAAACAGACCGTCCTTCTTGTACATTGTAGTAGTAACCTCTTTATTCGCGAGGTTGGACGCCTTGTCAGTAACATCAACAGTCATTTTGTTGTTTATCTCAAAGTCGCCTATAACCGAGCGCTCGCCGGCCGGTTGCATAAACTTGGAATGTAATGTACCTTTCCAGGTATCGTATTCCCTCCAGTGGCAATCTCTGCACTTCTTTGAACCAACATACTCCGGCTCTCCGAAAGTATGGGGTACAGCTATTTCCGCAACCTCTCCTTCCTCTTGGGTATGACGTATATCCCCGATATATTTTATTGCGGAAAATACAATTAGAATTGCCAGGAGAATCCAGATACCCCAATAATTCAAAAAGGCATTTTTCACTCTATTTTCTGGCTTTTTCAATTTCTTGCCTCCATCGATAAATTAATAGAATTTTTATTCTTTACTTCGGATCCGATATCCTCTTCCATATCAAGCACCCTGGTAAGCACCAGGTAGAGAAACAGCGCAAGCGCTAATATCCCTGCCACTACTGCCATCTCAGGCACTGTAGGAACGTAATATAACTCGCCGATTCCCGGGAAAAGAGGAGGAGTCTGGGCCACTATTATCAAATCAATACGATAAGCTACAATCGCAATCATAGTAATAGACGAAGCTATAAACAGGCCCGGGATAGTCCTTCCCCGTTTAAAGAGCAGTATCAACAAAGCGGCAGACATGCCTACGGTATTAGTGAGAAAGAAGGGGAGAAATCTGCCTGTCATGAGATGCCATATTTCGAGTCCCGCAGGCTTCCCGCTGTAATTCATCACAAGAAAGTCAAAGAAGTCCATAAATAATGTCACTACTAAAAAGAATGCGAGAAGTCCGCCCATGTGGGCCAGGGTCTCCTCGCTCACAAGTTTTTTCTTCTCTATTTTTAAGGTTAATATCGCGACTAATAGCATTAAGGCAAGACCTGAGGCAAGCGCTACAACCACAAAGTGCGGCGGCAGCAGAGGGGTATTCCACATCTCCCTGGCTTTCACAAATGCAAAGAGGGCCCCATGAGGAGCATGTACCACCATAAGGGCAAAAAGAAGAGCCAGAATAGCCAGACCCTTTGCCATCTTTTCATCCCAATGGCTCCCTGTCCCGCCCATTCGTGTGATCTTTACCGCGTAGTACAACTCTCCCAGCATCAGTACACCAAAACAGGCATAAGTCATTGAAGTATAAACGAGCATCGATTCCGGATTCCTGAGCACAGTGGGGAGCAGCATTGCCCTCAGGGGATTTCCAACGTCGGACATAATGAACAGTACCGCACCCATCAGGGACAGAAACCCTACAATGATGGCGCGTGTACCGAGGGGATGGTAATCCTTGCGCCCAAAGCCGTGTATCAATAATCCGATCAGGCTGGCGCCTGCGCTGGTGCCTACAAGAAAGACAAAGCCTACGATATATACGCCCCACGGCACCAGGTCGCTTGAGCCGGTGATCCCGACTCCATCTATAAACATAATGTGTACCCAGCTGTAGCCGCCCCATATCATTGGAAACAACAATAATGCAAGAACACCGTAATACACTTTTCCTGCCTCTTTCATTTTCTTAACCCCCTGATATTTTTAAAAGGGGGTAGTGCGTTAAACCACCTCATATTTTTCTTTCTGGGCGTAGTTAAGTACCATATCCTCGGTTCGGAATTAAGCTCCTCTTTAAGCCTGAAATGCCGCTCCGATGCGATTAATCTTGAAACTTCGCTGTCGGGGTCATTAAGATTTCCAAAGATCCTTGCCTTGTTAGGGCATGCCTCTACACATCGAGTAGTCCCTCCATTTCTGGTGCGGTGCACGCAGAAAGTGCACTTCTCCACCACACCCTCTTCCCGAATCGGCACAGCGGGATTTATGTCCTCAGGGTGTATCTCAGGCTCAAACCAGTTGAATCTTCTCGCCTGGTAAGGACATGCCGACATGCAATACCTGCATCCGATACATTTTGAATAATTTATCATGACAATGCCGTCAGGAGATTTATATGACGCTCCGGTCGGACAAACCTTAACACAGGGCGCATTGTCGCAGTGGTTACACTGCACAGGCATATACCACTTGTCTTT
>PIVU01000431.1 GCA_003354025.1 Nitrospirota bacterium | reverse complement strand
TTTTCTTTAAAAAACTCCAGGACGACTTCTTTTGCTTCCCGTTTGTTCTGGTCTACTTCAAAGTTAAGTCCCTGCATAGTCGTTTCATCAATGAGATTGGAAAGGAGGCTGAGCGCTTTTTGGATCTCAGGATATTTTTCAATGATCTCTTTACGGACAACCGGGGCTGCATGGTATGGAGGGAAAAAAGATTTATCATCTTCCAATATGAAAAGATTATATCCTGGAATGCGGCTGTCTGTTGAAAAGGCGGTAATAATATCCACCTGGCCGTTTTTTACGGCATCGTACATGAGAGCAGGGTCAATACTGATTACTGTACCGAATGATATATCGTATGCCTTTCGAAATCCCGGATATCCGTCAGGCCTTTCCGCGAACTCGGCTGTAAAACCTGCTTTTAAAGAATCAGCAGCTGATGCTAAATCGGATGCTTTTTCCCATCTGTTCTTTGCGGCATCTTCATTTCTTACGGCGAATGCATATGTATTGTTAAACCCGAAAGGTGAGAGCCATGTCAGGTTAAACTGCTTTTCATATTCACGGGATACAAAGTCATACACTTCGTCTGGCGTTGCGAATGACTCTTTGCTTTTTAAAATAGCAAGCAGGCCTGTGCCGGTATATTCAGGGTACATATCAACTTCTCCCTTTAAAAGGGCTTCATGGCAGATCATGGTCCCGCCGAGGTTGAGTCGCCTTTCAACAGGGTGTTCTGTTTTTATTTCAATGATTTGTGCCATCATTTCAGCAATTATTAGCTGCTCCGTGAAGTTTTTGCTGCCTATCCTGATAGTGGTCTTCTCTGTCTTTGACGGACCGGATTGGGGTATATACCCTGTTATGCCGATGAAAAATAAAAGGAGCAGCGGTATAAAAGTTAATAACTTTCCGAAGCTTCCTGCAAGCACTTTTACCTTTTGTCTTTTCCGATCATTCAGCCCCCATGCTATGGCAGAGATTGCAAGGCTGACATATAAGGCCAGTAAAGCGGAAGGAATTGCTCCAAGCAAAATCAGCCGTGTATCGGACAGGGCGAGTCCCCTGTTTATAAACTCTCCCAGTCCCCCTGCACCAATGAATGCCGACAATGTGGCAATTCCAACACTTATGACAGCTGCAGTTTTAATACCGGCTACAATAACAGGCATTGCAAGCGGCAGCCTCACCATTTTTATCTGCTGCCCTTTTGTCATCCCCATCCCCCGGGATGCTTCTATTAAATGAGGAGGGACCCCTTCAAGGCCTGTTACAGTATTCTGGATGATGGGAAGGAAGGCGTAAAGAGTAAGAGCTATTGTCGCAGGTACAATACCTATCTTGCCGATTAATATTAACAGGAATGCGAGCATTGCAAGGCTTGGAACTGTTTGTACAATTCCGGCCAGGCCAAAAACAAAAGAGCGCAGCCATGGCTTTTTTATTATGTATATACCGAGAGGGACACCAATTAAAGCCGCCGCTCCTGTTGCAATACCGGACAAAAGCAGGTGTTCTCTTGTTCGGAGGAGTAATTCCGGCAAACGCTCAACAATAAAATCCATAGTCATAATGTTAACTGTATCTCTTCTTTTTCTCAATATAATCGTTGTGCTCCTGCTTTAACTCGGGATTTACGATTA